>JASLGB010000270.1 GCA_030150315.1 Dokdonella sp.
CCGGCCTCGGCGGCGCTGTATCTGGACAAGGGCGAAGTGCCGAAAGCCGGCTGGACCTTGAAGTCGCCCGATCTCGCGCGCGTGCTGGAAGGCATTGCGGCGCATGGCAACGACGGCTTTTACCGAGGTGCGCTGGCGCAGACGCTGGTCGACGGCGTGCGCAAGCAGGGTGGCCGCTGGACGCTGGACGATCTGGCGAAATACCAGGTGAAGGAGCGCGAGCCGCTCGCGTTCGACTACCGCGGCTGGCACATCGTGACGGCGGCGCCACCGTCCTCGGGCGGCATCGCGCTGGCGGAAATGTTCAACGTGCTTGGCGGCTACGACCTGTCCAGCCTCGATCGCGTGCATCGCGTGCACCTGACGGTCGAGGCGATGCGCCGCGCCTACCGCGACCGCGCCGAATACCTCGGCGATCCCGATTTCGTCGAGATGCCGATCACGCAGCTGATGAGCGCGGACTACGCCGCCGGGTTGCGCGCCTCCATCCATCCGGAAAAAGCCACGCCGAGCGAACTGCTGCCGCCGTACCTCGCGCCGGAGCAGGGCATGCACACGACGCATTTCTCGATCATGGACAAGGAAGGCAACCTCGTCGCCGGCACGCAGACGGTCAATCTGCTGTTCGGTTCCGCCTTCGTCGTGCCGGGCACCGGTTTCGTGCTGAACAACGAAATGGACGATTTCGCGCTCGTTGCCGGCAAGCCGAATGCGTTCGGCATGCTCGGCAACGACCGCAATGCGCCGCGTCCGGGCAGCCGCCCGCTGTCGTCCATGTCGCCGACCTTCGTGGTCGGCGAGGATCGCGTCGGTGTCATCGGCACGCCGGGCGGCAGCCGCATCATCACCATGGTGCTGGAAGGCATCCTTGCCTTCATCGACGGCGAGCTGCCGGAGAAATTCGTCGCCAATCCGCGCTACCACCACCAGTACATGCCCGACGTGATCGCGGCCGAGCAGGGCGCGTTCACGCCGGAAGAGGTCAAGGCGCTGGAAGCGATGGGACACAAGATCAACCAATCCGAGCGCCGCTGGGGCTTCATGAACGCGGTCAGCTGGGATCGCAAGACCGGCGCCGTGCATGCCGGTTCCGATCCGCGCGGTGATTCGGGCAGCGGAGTGGTGAAGTGAAGCTCTGGTCGATCATCGGCAACTCGCAGAAGCTCGACGGCGGTGCGATGTTCGGCAACGTCCCGCGCGGCTTGTGGCAGCGCTGGATCGTTCCCGACGACGAGAACCGCATCCCGCTGGCCTGCCGCGCCTTGCTGGTCGACGACCTCGACGGCAAGACCGTTCTGTTCGAGACCGGCATCGGCGCGTTCTTCGAGCCGAAACTGCGTGAGCGCTTCGGCGTGGTGGAAGACCGCCACGTCCTGCTCGATTCGCTAGCCGCGGCCGGGTTCTCGCACGAGGACATCGACGCGGTGGTGATCTCGCATCTGCATTTCGACCACGCCGGCGGCCTGCTCGCGCCGTGGCGTGAGGGTACTGCGCCCGAACTGCTGTTCCCCAACGCGACCTATGTCGTCGGCGAGGAATGCTGGCAGCGCGCGGTGCATCCGCATCCGCGCGACCGTGCCTCGTTCATTGCCGAGCTGCAGCCGTTGCTGGAGGCGTCGGGGCGTCTCGAACGCGTGCAGGGCGCACATTCGGCCACGCTGGGCGACAAGGTTCGATTCAGCTATTCGAGCGGCCACACGCCTGGCCTGATGCTGGCCGAAGTGGCGACCGGCGAGGGCGGCATCGTTTTCTGCGCCGACCTGATTCCCGGCAGGCCCTGGGTGCATCTGCCGGTGACGATGGGCTACGACCGTTACCCGGAATTGCTGATCGACGAGAAGCGCGCTTTTCTCGACGACAAGCTCGCACGCAACGTGCGGCTGTTCTTCACGCACGATGTCGGTTGCGCCGCCGCGCGGGTCGCGCGCGACGAAAAAGGTCGATGGTCAACCGTGGACGAGCAGGCCGAACTGGCCGGGGAAGCCGCATGAGTCGGCGCGCGGGCAGTGGCCAGGGCAGCAGTGTCGTCATGGGTGCCTTGCTCGCTTGCGCGATCGGTGGCGGTCTCTGGTATGCGTGGCAGAACCGCGACACGCTGACACGCGCGCCGAAGGCCAGCCCGGTGGCGGCACCGGTGGCGCCGCCCACCGCCGGCACGACTGCGCCGGTACGCATCGACGAGATCGTGCGCGGCGCTTCGGCGCTGCGCGACGACCAGCTTGGCATCGAGGCACCCGCCGGGCCGCTGGCGCTGGTGCGAACGGTCGAGCTGCTGCAATGGCAGGAGCGCTGCAACGGCGGCGCCTGCGAATACGTCAAGGCCTGGTCGCCGGAGCCAATCGATTCCGGCGCGTTTCGTCAGCCCAAGGGCCACGAAAACAGCGGGCGCCTGCCTTTCCGCAGCCGCACGTTTTCCGCCACGGAATTGCGCGCCGGCGATCTCGTGCTCGATCCGGCGTTCTCGCAGCAGCTGCCGATGCGCAGCGCGCAGTCCAGTCCGATGCCGGTGCGGGCGGCGCAGCTGCCGCCCAACCTCGCCGCGACGTTCCGCGAAAAAGACGGCGCCCTGTATGCCGGGGATCCGGCGCGACCGTCGATCGGCGATCTGCGCGTGCGTTACTCGACCTTGTCGCTGGCGGCACGGCAGACGTTTGCCGGCGTGCGCGAAGGCAAGCGTCTGAAGCCGACGCCGCGCTGAAGCCGTTTCATCCGAACCGTAGGGGGAGCCATGCACATCACGGGAATCTACGCGGCGCTGTCGGCCTTGCTGGTACTGGTTCTTGCGCTGCGCATTTCGCAGATCCGCCATGCCGGCAAGATCGGCATTGGCGATGGCGGCGACCGCGAGCTGACCAAGCGCATCCGCGTGCATGCGAACGCGCTGGAAAATCTTCCGCTGGCCCTGCTGTTGCTGCTTCTGCTCGAACTGAACCAGACGCGCCCGGAGTGGCTGCATGCCTTCGGCATCCTGCTGATCCTTGCGCGCGTCGCGCATGCCGCGGGTTTTTCGCGCACCGCCGGTTACAGCTTCGGCCGCTTTGCCGGCACGGCGCTGACCTGGTTGCTGATGCTCGGCATGTCGCTGCTGCTGCTTTGGCAGTGGTTGGCACGCTGATCCGTACGCGCGCCCCGGCGGGCCGCGCACTCAGGAAAACAGCGCATCGCCGTGTTCGAGCAGGTACAGCCCGGCGAAAATCTTCGGGTCGATCGAGTAGCCGGCGCGGATCTTGTCGACCAGCCATTGCGCCGTGTCCGCGCGCGGAATCTCGTGCACGGTGATTTCCTCGGTCTCGTCCCCGCCGCCGTCGTGGACCTTCTCCAGGTCGTGCGCCAGCACGAAGGCGAGGATCTCGTTGCTCATGCCGGCCGAGGTCGGGCCGGCCATCAGGAACGCGATGCGTCCCGCGCGCCAGCCAGTCTCCTCGATCAGCTCGCGGTAGGCCGCCTCGACCGCGCTTTCGTCGGCACTGTCGGCCACATCGCCGACCAGTCCGGCCGGCATTTCGATCGTCATGCACTCGATCGCCGGGCGGTACTGCTCGACGAACAGGATGCGGTCTTCCGGCGTCACCGCGATGATCATGACGCCGCCGCCGGGGTTGGTGCGTTCGGCATATTCCCAGCGCCCGCGCTTCTTCAGGCGCAGCCATTTTCCGTTGCAAAGCGTAAGGGTTTCGGTCATCTTGGGCGGCTTTCTGAACTTTCCAGTGAAGGTCCGGTCTGCATTGCTCCGGCTAGCTTGCGAGGTATTCCCGATGAAGATCAAGCGCATTGTGGGCGCATTCGTGCTCGCTTCGATGACAGCGGTGGCCGTGGCGCAAACAGGGGCTTCGCGGCCCGCGCTGGATCCGGCCAAGCTGACGCAGGAGCAGATCGCCGGCACCCAGCGCCCCGAGGCGCTTGGCCGCCTGCTGGACCTGTATCAGCGCAGCGGCGACATGGAGCGCCTGACCTGGACGCTGGAGCGCATGGGGCAGCTGCGGCCGAACGTGGTCGAGTACCGCCTGGCACTGGCGCGCACCTACGCGCTGCGCGATCTCAAGTCCAAGACCTATGACCTGCTGCTGTCGATGCAGCGGCAGGGGCTGGGCTATGAACTGGCCAAGGACAAGAACTTCGAGAAGGTTTCCACGACCAAGGTCTGGAAGTACATCGTCGATACGCTGGACACCAACCTGAAGCCGTTCGGCGAAGGCCGGGTGGTGTTCTCCCTGCCCAAGGGCGATCACCTCTACGAAGCGCTTGGCTACGATCCGGCGCGCAAGCAGTTCCTCGTCGGCAGCGTCCGCGACGGCACGATCCAGCGCAAGTCGAAGGACGGCAAGCTCGAGGACTTCATCAAGGCAGACGCCACCAACGGCATGTGGAGCGTGTACGCGCTGTCGGCCGTGCCGGAAGACGATGCCCTCTACGTGGCCAGCACCGCGTCGGTCTACTTCCGCGACTTCAACAAGGACGACTACGGCAAGGCCGGCGTGTTCAAGTTCCAGTTGTCCACCGGCAAGTTCCTGACCAAGTACGTGCTGGAGCCGGATGCCGAGGCACGCACGCTGTCCAGCATCGTCGCCGGCAAGGGCGGTCGCGTGTTCGCCGCCGATGGCCTGCGTAACCAGATCTACCGCGTCGACGGCAAGTCGCTGAAGGTGCTGGTGAGCAACCCGCAGTTGACCAGCGTGCGCGGACTGGCGCTGGACGATGCCGGCAAGCGGCTCTACTTCGCCGACTACATGCTCGGCGTGTTCGGTGTCGACCTGGCCGCCGGCAAGGGCTTCGACCTGCAATACGATCAGGCGTCGCTGTTCCTCGGCGGCGTCGATGGCCTGTACTGGTACGACAACTCGCTGGCCATCGTGCAGAACGGCATGCAGCCGCATCGCGTGATGCGCCTGTCGCTGGACAGCGACGGCAAGAAGGTCACGCGCGTGGCGCCGATCGACGCCGCCAATGCCGCGTTCGGCGTGACCTCCGGCGGTGTCCTCGTCGACAGCGATCTCTATTTCATCGCCAACAGCCAGCGCAACGAATACGGTACCTACGGGACGCCGAAGGGCGATGCCAAGCTCGCCGCCGTGGACGTTTTCCGCAGCGACCTGAAATTCAACGCGGCCACCGCCATGAGCATCCGCAGCGGCGCGCCGATGCTGGCGCCGCCGACGTCCACGCCGGGCAGCGGCGACTTCTGGAACGTCAAGAGCGGCTCGGTCAGCTGCCCGTCCGACTGACCGTTCCGATGATGCGGGGCCGCTCCGGCCCCGCATCGCTCAGGCCGTGGCCAGCGCGCGGATGCGTGCCCGCGTCAGCGCGCCGAAGTTGAGCCGATCCAGCAAGAGATCCAGATCGTCGCCGAACGCGCGGCGGCGATAGGCGCTTTCGTCGGCCGGAACCGGCGCATCCAGCGCAATGCCGGTCAATTGCCGCGACAGCCGTGCCAGTTGCGCATTTTCCGCCAGCTTGCGCGAGATCGCCGCGGCGCCGCGCAGGCGCAGGAAGGCGACTTCGTCGGCGCGATCCAGCAGCGCATCGAGCGTGCCGAACAGGCCCAGCAGCACCGCCGCGGTCTTCGCGCCGATGCCGGGCACGCCGGGGATGTTGTCGACCGCATCGCCGGTCAGTGCCAGGAAATCGGCGACCTGATCCGGGCGCACGCCCAGTCGCGACTTCACGCCGGCGCCGTCCCAGCGCAGGTTGCGCGAGGGATCCCATTGTTCGTCGTGCAGGCCGATGAGCTGGCCGAAATCCTTGTCCGCCGACACGATCACGCTGCGCATGCCGCCGCGCCGCAGGGTTTCCAGCGCGCTGCCGATCAGGTCATCCGCCTCGTAGCGCGTGTCGCGCAGCACCGTCGCGCCGAGTGCCTGCGCGATGCGACGGCAGGCGTCGAACTGGCGCAGCAGATCTGGCGGCGCGGGCGGACGGTTGGCCTTGTAGTCGGCATAGATCTCGTTGCGGAAGCAGGTCGTCAGCGACTCGTCGAACGCCACCGCCAGATGCGTTGGCCGCGCGCGCTCGAACAGGTCGAGCAGGAAGCGCGCGAAGCCGTGCACCGCGTGCGCCGGCGCACCTTCGGCATCGAGCACGTCAGGCCCTTGGGCAAACCAGGCGCGGCAGACGTAAAGGCTGCCGTCGACCAGATGCGCGGTCTGCGTCATGGCTGCCAGTCGGACAGCAGCGCGGGCAGGTCCGGGCGCGTGCGCTCGGGCGCTGGCTCTTCGCTCGTGCCGATGTGCACGAAGGCGATGATGCGCTCGTCCGCGGCCAGTCCGAGCAGATCCGCGACATCGCGGTCGTAGGCGGCCCAGCCGGTCAGCCATTGCGCGCCGAAGCCGAGCGCTTGCGCGCCGAGCAGCAGGTTGTAGGCGACGCAGCCGGCCGACAGCAGTTGTTCCTGCGCCGGGATCTTCGGGTGGCTGTCGTTGATGCGCGCGCCCACCGCGATGACCAGCGGCGCGTGGTTGTAGCGTTCGCGGTCCTTTTCCAGCACGGACGGTGGGGCATCGGGTTCCTTGCGCGCGTGCAGTTCGGCCAGAACCTGGCCGAAGCGCGGCAGGGCATCGCCACGGATCGTGATGAGGCGGAACGGCACCAGCCGGCCGTGGTCGGGCACGCGGATCGCGGCGGTGAGCAGGCGCTCGAGCGTGGCGTCGTCGGGTCCAGGCGCGCCGAGTTGGCGTGACGGCACCGAGCGGCGCTGGTTGATCAGATCGAATGAAGACATGGTTTCCGGCAACAAGACGAGGGAAAGGCGACCAGCATAGCGGACCTGGCCAGAGCGGGTGCTGACCGCGTTGCGGCGGCGCATTGCTGCGCTCGCCATGATTGTCGCAACCGGCTAGGATCGAATTCCTTCCACGGGGTGCGAGAGAGAAGGCATGGCGACAACGATCGTTGCGTTGCGCGAGACCGTTCCGGGCGAGCGGCGCGTCGCGCTGACACCCGAGGTCGCGAGGAAGCTGCGCGCAAAAGGCGCGCGCATCGTGATGCAGGACGGGGCCGGAGGTTCGGCGTATTTCGCCGATGGCGCGTATGGCGACAGCGAGGTCGTCACGGCGCCATCGGCACTGGCGCAGGCCGACGTGCTGCTGAAGGTGCAGCCGCCCTCGCTGGAGGAAATCGCCGCGCTGAAGGAAGGCGCCGTCGTCATCGGCCACCTGCAGCCGCATCTTTCGCCCGAGCGCACCAAGGCGCTGCGTGACCGCAAGATCACCGCGTTCGCGATGGAGCTGCTGCCGCGCACGACGCGCGCGCAGGCGATGGACGTGCTGTCCTCGCAGGCCGCCGTTTCCGGCTACAAGGCGGTACTGATCGCGGCCGAAGCCGCACCGAAATTCTTCCCGATGCTGACCACCGCCGCCGGCACGATCCGGCCGAGCAAGGTGCTCGTCGTCGGCGCCGGCGTTGCCGGCCTTCAGGCCATAGCGACCGCGCGTCGCCTCGGTGCGCAGGTCGAAGGTTTCGACGTGCGCCCGGAAACGAAGGAGCAGATCGAATCGCTCGGCGCGAAATTCCTCGACCTCGGCGTCAGCGCGGCCGGCAGCGGCGGCTATGCGCGCGAACTCACGGCCGAGGAGCGCGAGCAGCAGCAGCAGGCGCTGGCCGAACAGCTGAAGGCATTCGATGTCGTCGTCACCACGGCGGCGGTGCCGGGGCGCAAGGCGCCGCGCATCATCAGCGCGGCAATGGTTGCCGGCATGAAGTCGGGCGCGGTCATCGTCGACATCGCCGCCGAGACCGGCGGCAACGTCGAGGGCACCGAGGCCGGGCGCATCGTCACCAGCGCCAATGGCGTGACCTTGATCGGGCCGACCAATCTGCCGGCCAGTGCGCCGGTGCATGCCAGCGAAATGTACGCGCGCAACCTCTACAACTTCCTTGAGCTGTCGCTGAAGGACGGCGCGTTGGCGCTCGACTGGGACGACGAACTCATCGCCAAGACGTGTCTCACGCACGCCGGCGAAATCCGGCACGAGGCGACGAAAGCACTGGTCGGCGACTCCTAGGCCGGTGCGTGCCGCGTCGGCCCGCCTGTGCGGATGGCTGGCGATGGCGTGCAGGCGGCACGAACGGCGCCGCGCGGCGGCAATCGAAAAGCACCTCCCGCCTGCGCGGGAATGACGGCGGAAACAGGTTGAAGGGGTACTGAAATGATCGACGGATTCCTCGCGCTGTACATCTTCATGCTGGCCGCGTTCACCGGCAAGGAAATCATTGGCCGCGTGCCGGTGATCCTGCATACGCCGCTGATGTCGGGCTCGAACTTCGTGCACGGCAT
>JASLGB010000005.1 GCA_030150315.1 Dokdonella sp.
GCGATCTCCCTTCGCCCCGCGGTCGCGTCCACCTTGCCCTTTCCCGGCACATCCCGGTTTCCCGCAAGGCATGGTTGCGTCGGCGCGTCGCTCTTCTCCCAAAGACGCGCCGTGGTCCCGGCACTCGCATCCCCCGATGCAAAGTGCTCAACGACGCTAACATCATCGGCCCGCCTACTCCACGGTACGGAGGCGTGGCAAGGTTGACCGGCGTCACGGATCGGCAAGAAAGCCCGATTCCGACGATGGACGATTACCGACGCGAGAGCGATCGCACTGGCCTGGATCGCTTGAGCCACAGCAGGAATGCCACCAGCAGCAGGGGCGGCGGCAGCCAATACGCGAGCTTGATCCAGCGATGCGAGCGGTTCATGGACGCGCCGAAGAGGAGGTCCATGGCGACCGTCCCGTCCTCGACAATCCTTTCGAATGCACCGCCCCAGGCACGCTCCAGACGCTGCTTGCCGAAGCCCTGCAGCGGCGAAATCAGGCGGTCGATTGGCGAGCCAAGGGCGATGTAGGTCGCGGCGAGCGGCGCCTCCCGGCGCGCCGATTCCGCGATCGATGCGCCCGCCTCGCCCAGGGCAGGCACCGCGCCCCAGAGGACGAGGTTGTACAGCAAGGAAACCAGGAACAGGACGAACGCGATCAGGGACAGGCGGGCTTTCAAGGCGCATCTCTCCTCATCCCTGTGGTCGGGAAAGACCCGATCCTAGAGCGCCCCGCGCCGCGGTGGAATACGGTGGAAACCCGTAACGGGCTTCAGAACATGCCGGTTTCCAGACGCGCCGCCTCGGACATCATCGTCTGGTTCCACGGCGGATCGAACACCAGATCGACATCGGCCTCGGTCACCGTCGGAATCATTTCAAGCTTGGTGCGCACGTCGTCCACGAGGATATCGCCCATGCCGCAGCCGGGCGCGGTCAGCGTCATGCGCACGCTGACCTTGCGGCCACCGTCGTCGAGATGTTCGAGATCGCAGTCGTAGACGAGGCCGAGATCGACGATGTTGATCGGGATTTCCGGATCGAAGCAGGTGCGCAGCTGCTGCCACACCAGTTTCTCGACATCGGAATCGCCGGCATCGGCCGCCAGTTCCAGCGGCGGCGGCGGCTCCTTGCCGATCGCGTCCGCGTCGACGCCGGCAATGCGGAACAGGTTGCCGTCGACGTAGACGGTGAAGCTGCCGCCAAGTGCCTGCGTGATGTAGCCGATCTGGCCAGCCGGCAGGTTCACCTCGGTGCCCTGGGGCACCATCACGGCATCGACGTCGCGCTCAAGGCGGAACGGTTCGGAAGTGCTGCTGTAACCCATGAGCGCGTTCGTGGCTTTCGCCGGCAAAGGTGGATCGACAATTATGCCGCACGGGCCGCCTGCGGCGGCATCCCGGCTGCGAACGCAATGTCGGGACGGACCGCGCCGATTCAACCGCTTGTACGTAGTGCGCGCGGCCAGGCACGGTCAGGGACGGCGCGCGCAGGCGGCTCTTGTCGCCCGTTGCGGCGGCGGGAAATCCCACCCGATCCGCACCGCCGGCACATGCCTGCACGGAAAACGCGCCGCGCACCGGCTCGGTGCGGGGCCGCCTCACAGCCCCGCTTCGCGCAGGCATTTGCCGAACAGATTCATTGCCGCCTCGATATCGGCGGGCGGCAGGCCGGCGTAGCCGAGTACCAGGCCAGGCCGCGGTGGCGGCTTCAGGCAGTACGGCGCCACCGTGTACAGGCCCAGGCCGCGGCTGCGCGCATGAGCGACCAGCCGTTCGCAATCACCATGGTTGGCGTGCGTCAGCCATGCCGTCAAATGCATGCCGGCGTTGGAGTCGACCACCTCGACCACACCGGCGGCGTGCTTGCGCAGCCCGCCCAGCATCGCCGCGCGGCGCGCACGCAAGGCAAGCGCGGCGCGACGCAGGTGGCGCTCGAAACCGCCACTCTGCATCAGATTGGACAGCGCCGCCTGCTCAAGCGAATTGTTGCCGCGATCCTCCAGCCACTTCGCCGCCACGAAGGCATCGCGCAACGCCGGCGGCAACACCATGTAGCCAAGCCGCAGCGCCGGAAACAGAGCCTTGGAAAAACTGCCGATGTAAATCACACGGCCATCGCGATCGAGCGACTTCAGCGCCGCCAGCGGGCGGCCGCCGTAGCGGAACTCGCCGTCATAGTCGTCCTCGATCAGCCATGCGCCTTGCGCGGCGGCCCAGTCCAGCAGATCCAAACGCCGTGCCAGCGGCAGCAAGGCACCGGTCGGGAACTGGTGCGACGGAGTCACCACCGCCAGTCGCGCGTCGGACGGCAAGGCCGCTGGCACGAGACCATCCGCATCCACCCGACAACCGCGCACGCGCGCGCCCTGGGTGATGAAGGCCTGGCGCGCGCCGCGGTAATGCGGGTCCTCCAGCACGACCGTGTCGCCCGTCTCCAGCAGGATGCGTGCGGCCAGCGAGAACGCCTGCTGCGTGCCGGACACGATCACCACATCCTCCGGCGCCGCCGGCACTCCGCGCCGGCGCGACAGGTAGTCGCAGACCTGTTCGCGCAGTTCTGGCAACCCCTGCGCGTCGGGGTAGTCGAACTCGACATGCTCGGCGGCGCGGCTGATTTCGCGCCGCCAGACACTGGCCAGCAGCGGGTTCACCAGCGGCAATCCGTATTGCAGGTTGTAGCGCAGATCCAGATGCTGACGGCCCGGAATGCCGCGCCCATCGGTGTTGACCTGCGCGCGGCGCGCGAATGCCGACAGCGGCGCAATCAAGGCACCGTCGGCACGTTTTGGCGGCGCGGGGTTGCCGACGTTGGCAACGTAGCTGCCGGATCCGACGCGCCCGACGAGGAAGCCCTCCGCCTGCAACTGCTCATAGGCCGCCAACACGGTATTGCGCGACAGATCCAGCTCGCGCGACAACGCGCGGCTGGCCGGCAGACGCGCGCCCGCGGCGACGCGCCCGTCCAGGATCGCGCCCTTCAGCGCGCGGATCAGCTGCGCATAGCGGGCGCCCTGGCCGTCGAGTTCGAGGTACACGATTGGCCCCTTCAATCCGAGTGGAATAGGCGCTGGATGGTACCAATGTCAGGTCTTACCGTCGCGCTGCCTGCCCAGCGGACACTGCCGATGCCCCGTCCCGCCTGCCGCCATCACGTGCAAAGAAGCAAGTCGCGCGCCCACTATGAGCGCGATGCGGCACACGCCATCCTCGACGAGGCGATGATCGCGCATGTCGCGTTCTCGCTGGACGGCCAGCCCTTCGTGATCCCGATGATGTACGCTCGCGATGGCGATGCCTTGCTGCTGCACGGCTCCATTGCCAATCGCCTGATGCAGCGGCTTGGCGACGGCATCGACGCCTGTGTCGGCGTGACCCTGATCGACGGATTGGTGCTGGCGCGCTCGCACTTCCACCATTCGATGAACTACCGCTCGGTGGTGCTGTTCGGCCGCGCGCGGGCGGTGGATGAGCCGGCCGAGAAAGCCGCTGGGCTGGCGCGGATCGTCGATGCCCTGATTCCCGGCCGCGCCGCCGAATCGCGCGCGGCCGACCGCAACGAGCTTGCCGCCACCCGACTGCTGCGCTTTTCCATCGAGGACGCCAGCGCCAAAATGCGCACCGGTGGCGTCAAGGAGGACGCGGCTGACGCGGCCCTGCCGCACTGGGCCGGCATGGTGCCGATCGAAACGCGCTGCGCGACGCCCCAGGCGGATGCGTCCGCGCTCGACCTGCCATTGCCTGATTCCGTGCGCCGCCTGTGCTGCCTTGAGATGACACCATGATCGACTACCGCGACGACGTGCGCCCGAGCCTGGAACAGGCGCGGGCGCTGTATCGCGCGTCCACCCTGGCCGAGCGTCGCCCGGTCGATGACGACGCACGCCTCGCGGCGATGCTGGACAATGCCAACCTCGTCATCACCGCCTGGGACGAGGGGCAGCTGGTCGGCATCGCGCGCGCACTGAGCGACTTCAGCCATGCGACCTACCTGTGCGATCTTGCCGTTCGCGTATCGCACCAGCGCAGCGGCATCGGCCGCGAACTGATCCACCGGACACAGGCGCGCGCACCGCTGGCAAGTCTGATCCTGCTCGCCGCGCCCGCCGCCGAGCGCTACTACCCGCACATCGGCTTCAGTCATCATCCGCAAGCGTGGCTGCTGCCACCCGGCGAAACGCCGGACTGACCGCGCGTACCGGCGCACACCGACTCAATCCTCGGCGCCCGCGCTCGAAGCCCGCACTTCGGCGAACGCCGCGCGCAGGATCGACCTGCCGTCACGCGACCTGCCTCCGCGCCCGAATGGCTATGATTGGCGGCTACGCGTCCCTGCGGCGCATGCAGGCCGCCTTTCGATGCCGATATCCCGTTCCGACCGCTCCCGCCCGCACCTTGCCGGACTCGTGATCGCGCTGATGTGCGCGTTTGCCGGCGGCGCGTTGTGGTGCCTGGCATCGCTGTACGCGCGCCGCGACCTCGCCTCGCTCGCCTTCATCGTCGCACTGGTCGTGGTCTGGCAGTTGCGCAGCAACGGCTGGGGCGGACGCTGGAGCGGCGCAATCGCGGCCGCCGTCAGCGTGGCGCTCGCGGCGGTCTATTCCTACGGCTTGCAGGCGGTTGCCCAGGTGGCCTCGATGTTCGGCCTGCCGATGCGCGAAGCGATGGCGCGCATGAACCTGTCGATGGCGCTGGATATCGCGCGCGCCAACTTCATCGGTCATTCGCGCATCGTGGTGATCGGCGCGATCCTCGTCGCGGCGATCGCGATGCTGCTGCGCGTGCGTGCGCCGCGCGCGGATTCCAACGAAGGCTGAGCTGCGCACGCAGGCCCGGCCACTCCGTCTCAGGGCC
>JASLGB010000108.1 GCA_030150315.1 Dokdonella sp.
CGCGGCGAACTCCGGACGCAACGCCAGTGGCAGGACCATCGCCGCGATTCCGCTGGTACTGGTCGTGGTGCTGGCGATCGTGGTTGAAATGACCGGCGTGATCGGCGTCCAGGTTGGCGGCAGCCGCCGCTACGACGGTCCGCTGGGCAAGAGCGACCGCGCGTTTGCGTTTGGCGCACTCGGGCTGCTGCTGGGTTGCGGCGTGCCGTCGGGTGAATGGATCGCCCTGCTGCTGTGGGCGCTGGTGGCGCTGTCCGCCGTGACGGTCGTCAATCGCGTGCGCAAGGCCTTGGCGGAGCCGGCAGGGAGCACGGCATGAGCGAACATTTGTGGATTTCGGCCAGCGTGCAGTGGACGCTGCTGGCGATCGTGGCGCTGCTCGTGGTGGCCAGCGCCATCGTCGCGTTCCTGCGGCGCGGCGACAGCGGCAATCGACATGCGGAACTGGTAGCCCGCGTGAAATCGTGGTGGGTGCTGGTGTTCGTTTTCGCTGTCGCCATCGGTTTCCGGCGCGGCGTCGCAATCGCGTTTTTCGCCGTGCTGTCGTTCCTGGCGCTGAAGGAATACCTGTCGCTGATCCCGACCCGGCGCACCGATCGCGGCGTGCTGTTCTGGGTCTACCTGTGCGTGCCGGTGCAGTTCTGGTGGATCTGGCAGCAGTGGTACCACATGTTCTTGATCTTCATTCCGGTGTGGGCGTTCCTGTTCATCGCCGCGCGCATGGTCCTTCTTGGCGACACGAAGGATTTCCTGCGTGCGGCCGGCACCGTGCACTGGGGCCTGATGACGATGGTGTTCGCCGTCAGCCATCTTGCCTATCTGCTGGTGCTTCCCGACGGCAAGGCGACTGCCGCACACGGTGCGGCACTCTTGCTGTTTGTCGTGCTGCTGACGCAGTTGAACGACGTGGCGCAATACGTCTGGGGCCGCAGCCTGGGTCGGCGCAAGGCGATTGCGACGGTCAGCCCGAACAAGACCGTCGAAGGCCTGCTCGGCGGCGTGCTCACGACGACCGTGCTGTCGTACCTGCTGGCGCCGTGGCTGACGCCGCTGACGGCGACCGATTCGCTTGCCGTAGGACTGATGATCGGAATCGGCGGCTTCCTCGGCGATGTGACGATTTCGGCGGTCAAGCGCGATATCGGCGTGAAGGATTCCGGCACCCTCATTCCGGGGCACGGTGGCGTGCTGGATC
The DNA here is from genome assembly GCA_030150315.1 of Dokdonella sp. GTDB lineage: Bacteria > Pseudomonadota > Gammaproteobacteria > Xanthomonadales > Rhodanobacteraceae > Dokdonella_A. Next base: position 1,196 of record JASLGB010000108.1, read on the forward strand.
GCATCGACAGCCTCTTGTTCACCGCGCCGCTGTTCTTCCACTTCCTGAAATATTTCTACTTCTGATGGGCTGCCTGCTGCGGCTTTTTTTCTACGGCGTGCTGGTGCGGCTGGTCGTGCTGTTCGTGCTTGGCCTCAACGTGCGCCACCGCGAGCGACTGCCGTCGAAAGGCCCGGCGATTCTTGCCGCGAACCACAACAGCCATCTGGATGCGATGGCGCTGATCAGCCTGCTTCCGCTGCGGCTGCTGCCGCGTGTCCGACCGGTTGCGGCGGCGGACTATTTCCTGCGCAACCGATGGCTTGCCTGGTTTGCGCTGAACGTGGTCGGCATCGTGCCGCTGAATCGCCAGCGCCAGCATCTGCACGACGACCTGCTCGCGCCGGTTGCCGCGGCGCTCGATCGCGGCGACATCCTGGTGTTCTTCCCCGAAGGCTCACGCGGCGAGCCGGAGCAGTTGGCCGAGTTCAAGACTGGTCTGGCGCGCATCGCCGAGCGCCGGCCGCAGGTGCCGGTGATCCCGGTCTACACCTATGGCCTGGGCAAGGCGCTGCCGAAAGGCGAATGGATGATCGTGCCGTTCTTCGTCGACATCTTCGTCGGCGAAGCATTGCACTTCGACGGCGATCGCATGGCCTACATGCAGCGCTACCGTGACGCGATGGCGGCACTGGCCCTGGAAGAAAAGCGCGCGGACTGGAGCTGACGGGCGCAGCCATAGGCACGCGGCGACGCGTGCCGTTCGCGATTACGGCACGACCTGATCGATCGACAGCGTGATCGGCTCGGTGCGCTTCACGTCCAGCGGAGGCGACAGCACCTGCAGGTCGCCGCTCTGCGGCATCGCATTGCCGGAGCGCGACACGCGCGCGCCGACCACAACCTGCTCGACGCTCGACAACTTCATGCTCGGCATCATCGCCATGCCGTCGTCCAGCGTGACCGTGATCGGCAACTGCGCCGCCTTGAGCTTGTGGATCGCCAGCGGCATCGGCGGCCCGCCGGCAGCGCGTGCAAACACGAACAGTGTCGCCTCGGGATCGAGCTTGTCCTGCAGGGCAGGGGCCAGCGACACGCTGACGGTCAGCTTCGGTGCGTCTTTCGGAGTGTCGCCGGATGCCGGCGCAGCGCCTGCCGAATCGTTCGAAGCGGCCGCGGTGGCGCCGTCGGCCAGTGCCCGACTCGGCTTGCCGTCGCGCTTGGCCTCGGCTTCCGCGATCTGCGCCTTCACGCTCCGCGCCACGTCGGACTGAGGGTCAAGCAGGGGCAGCAGCTCGTTCCAGCGTGCGATCGCGCCATCGAACTTTCCAGCCTGGAAGTCACTGATGCCGAGCAGCCACAGCGCGCGCTGGTTCTTCGGTTCGAGCCTCAGCGCGCCTTCCAGCAGGCTGCGCGCTTCGCCATCGATGCGGCGCTCGGGCGAGGACATGGCCATCGTCTGCGCGTACTCGACCGCAAGCATGGCGTTGTCCTTGGCCAGCGCGTGCGCGCGGCGGTACGCATCGAGCGCATCGGGCGTGCGTCCGAGCGCCTGATACGCGCGTGCCAGCAAGGCCCAGCCCTCGACATCGTCTGGCTGCTGCTTGAGGCGCTCGACCAGCATCTCGATCGCCTTGTCGAGTTCCGGCGCGCGATCCCCTTCGAAGGGCGACCGCGCCACCAGATTGGCCGGATTGAGCGCTTCCGGCGCACCGACCCAGCGATACAGCGCGATGGAAAGGCCTGGCAGCAGTGCGGCGGTCAGCAGGATCGACGCGAGCACGGCGCGCGAAGCGCGTGCCGGTGCGGGCGCGGTGGCTTCCGCCTGCAGGGCGGCACGCTTGGCGGCATGTTCGCCGGCGTCGATCACGCCTTCGGCCAAGGCGGCATCGAGCGCGCGAAGGCGTCGTTGCGCTGCGTCCTGC
>JASLGB010000168.1 GCA_030150315.1 Dokdonella sp.
GGAGTTCATCAAAAAGGAACAGCGATTGCGGTCGTGCAAGTGAGACGGAAGCCAAACCAAATCCTTTCATGCCGCTGCGCGGCGGACTGATGCCCACGCGCTGCGACATTCGATGCACGGTTGCCGCGACCCAGGCAGTTACGCCTCGGGCACCGATGCGGAAACCGGCAGTCATCCCCTGTTTTTCGATCTTCCCAGTCGCTTGGGGAAAATCCCGTTAAAAGGACGGACGCCGGGACGAGAAGTTTCGTCGCAGGGGAGGCGTCAATTCCCGCCCGAGGATCCCGGGCGGCCGCGCAGGCCTGCCACGGCGTCACGCCGGCGGCGCATGTGCGGCGTGTCGGCGCGGCGGGAATGGGGGTGCAAGGAGAGACGATCCGTGCGCGCAATCGGGGAGCGACGCGATCGGCTGTGAACGGCTCGCGCCGCCGTTGCCGACGGCTTTGCGGCGGTCAGGCGAGGTCGCCGCACGCGGCGGATCGACCCGCGCGCGGAAAGCCCGACCGCGGGCAAGGCGCGCGCGGAGCGGGCGTCGGCGGTTGCTGTCAGCCGGAAGACGAGTCAAGCCGGCGGCCGGCCCAGTCCGCGGTTGCGCGCACGAAGCGCAGGCAATCGGCGTGGCGGTTGTAGAGCGGCGTCGGCGCGGCGCGGATCACATCCGGTTCGCGCCAGTCGACGACGATGCCGGAGGCGTGAAGGTGATCGAACAGCGAGCGACCGGCTTCGCGCGGCCCGCGCACGCGCAGGCTCAGCTGGCAGCCGCGGCGTTCGGCATCGGCCGGGGTGGTGATCTCGATGACCTCGGCCAGGTGCTGGCGGATCAGCGACTCGAACCAGCCGGTCAGGCCAATCGATTTGCGGCGCAGCGCAGCCATGTCGGCGCGGCGGAAAATTCCCAGCGAGACACGCAACGGCGCCAGCGCAAGGATCGGCGGGTTGGAAAGCTGCCAGCCTTCCGCGCCGGGTGTGGCATGGAATTCCGGCCCCATGCGGAAACGCGTGTTCTGGTCGTGGCCCCACCAGCCGGCGAAGCGTGGCAGGTCGGCCCGCGCATGGCGCTCGTGCACGAAGGCGCCGGCCACCGCGCCGGGGCCGGAGTTGAGGTATTTGTAGCTGCACCAGACGGCGAAGTCGCAGCCGCTGTCGTGCAGGGCGAGCGGAAGGTTGCCGACCGCATGGGCAAGGTCGAAGCCGACCAGGCAGCCTTTGGCGTGCGCGGCGTGCGTGATCGCGGCCAGATCGAACGCCTGCCCGCTGAGGTACTGGATGCCGGGCAGCAGCACCAGGGCGATGCGCTCGCCGTGCCGTTCCAGCGCGTCGAGGATCGCGTCCTGCGAGATCGCGCCACCCGGCTCGTCGGCATCGAGGCCGATCTTTGCCGTGGCCGGATCGAAACCGTGGAAGCGGATCTGCGAGTCGACCGCGTAGTGGTCGGACGGGAACGCGCTGGTTTCGATCAGGATCGCGTTCCGCTGTGCGGTCGGCCGGTAGAAGCTGACCATCATCAGGTGCAGGTTGGCGGTGAGCGAGTTCATCGCGACCACTTCCTGCGGCCTGGCGCCGACGACTCGGGCGAGATCGTCGCGCACGAACTCGTGGTACGGCATCCACGGATGCTTGCCGCGGAAGTGACCTTCCACGGCGAGGTCACGCCAGTCGTCGAGTTCGTCGTTCAGTGCCTGACGCACTGCACGCGGCTGCAGACCGAGCGAATTGCCGCAAAAATACGCCTGCTCCGAGCCATCGACGTGACGCGGCACGAGGAATTCGTCGCGAAAAGACGCGAGCGGGTCGCGTGCATCGAGCGCGCGGGCCTCGCTGTCGAGGCGGTCGAAGTCGGAAAGCGTCATGTCGGCCTACTTCAGCGAGCTGGCGACGCTTATGCAGCCTTGGTCGAAACGGGCATTCCATTCCGCGGACAGGGCATCCAGCAGGGGCCGCTGGCAGCGCACTTCCACCGCGACGTTGCCGCGTTCGGCGTAGCTGTCGCGAATGAGATAGCGCGTCGACCCGCGCACGACGAAGTACTGGTGCGCGGCGTTGTCCTTGTTGGCGCCGTCCTTGGCGTAGCCGCCCTGCTCGGCGGCGCGCGCTTTCTCGTCGCGCACGAAATCGTTGAACGTGGTGTCGCGCAGGACGCGCGTCTTCACCACGGCGGTGGCGCTGTCCTCGGTGCCTTGCGTCGCTTCGCTGGCAATCTGGAATGCGATGGCCTGTGGGTTGCCTTCGGTTTTCTCCATGACAGCCACCCAGCCGGCCGGTACACGGAACGAAACCTGACCGTCGTTGAGCGTGAAGTCGCTGCGGCCTTGCGCCTGCGCGCCGCCGGCGAACGCGGCGGCCAGCGCCGCGCAGAGGGGAATGAAGAAGGGGATTGGCAGCCTCACTGGGTTACTCCGTGTCGTCGGCAAAGCGGGCGAGGGGAAGCCCCAGCCATTCCAGCGCGGTACCGTGGAACAGGCGGGCCTGCTCGGCATGGGCAAGCCCAAGCGCGGCGATGCCGCGTCCGGGTTCCTGCTCGCCGAGCGGGAAAGGATAGTCGGTGCCGAGCATCACCTGGGAACTTCCAGTGACGTCGATCAGGTAGCGCAGCGCGGCAGCGTCGTGCACGCAGGAATCGAAATAGAGGCGGCCAAGGTAGTCGCGCGGATTGCGCGCGTTGTCGGTCGCGACGAGATCGGGACGCATGCGGAAGCCGTGTTCGATGCGGCCGATGGTGTACGGAAACGATCCGCCGCCGTGGGCGAGGCAGATCTTCAGCCGCGGCAGGCGTTCGAGCACACCGCCGAAGATCAGGCTGCACGCCGCGCGCGATTGCTCGGCGGGCATGCCGACCAGCCACGGCAGCCAGTACTTGGGCATTGAGTCGCCGCCCATCATGTCCCACGGATGCACCAGAACCGCCGCGCCCAGTTCTGCCGCCGCCTCGAAGAACGGAAACAGCTCGGGGGCGTCGAGATTCCATTGGCCGCAATGCGAACCGATCTGCACGCCGGACAGGCCCAGCTGGTCGATGCAGCGCTCCAGTTCCTGGATCGCCAGCGTCGGTGACTGCAGCGGCACGGTGCCGATGCCGGCGTAGTGGCGCGGATAGTCGCGGCACAGGCCGGCCATGTGGTCGTTCAGATGGCGGTGCAGCTCCAGCGCCTGGCTCGGCTTGGCCCAGTACGAGAACAGCACCGGCACCGTCGATACGACCTGCACATCGACACCGAAGCGGGCGTATTCCGCGATGCGCACTTCCGGGTCGTAGGCATTGGCCCAGACTTCGCGGAAGAAGCGGCCGTCCTTGTAGATGCGGTGCCGGCCTTCGGTCTGCACCATGACGGGAAAGCGATCGTCGCCGTACTTGTCGGCCAGGTTCGGCCAGGTCGGCGGCAGGACGTGGGCGTGGGTATCGATCTTGAGCATGCCCCGCAGTGTAACCAAACGGCCCGCTTGCGCGGATCGTCATCGCCAAGGAGGGCAGTCGGGCCTGATGCGCGATGGCCGGCACATGTCAGGCGGAAGCCGAAGCGGGTGCCGACGGGCGATCGGATGCGGGAATGCCCGCGGCAGCGAACGGCACGACGGAGGCGGTGCCCGCAAAAGCAAAGGCCCGCAGAGCGGGCCTTTGCAGACAGCGTGTGCGCGAACGCGGGCCGCGATCAGCCGGCGCCGGATTCGGCCAGCGTTTCGGCATCTTCCTTGTACGCATCCACCGGAATACAGGCGCACATGACGTTCTTGTCGCCGTAGACGTTGTCCACGCGCGCGACCGGCGGCCAGTACTTCTGCAGCTTCAGCGAGGGCAGCGGGAAGGCGGCCAGCTCGCGCGGATACGCGCGCGTCCACTCCGAGGCGGAAGCCTGTGCGGCGGTGTGGGGCGCGTTCTTGAGCGGATTGTCCTCGGCGTCGAGGCGGCCGTCCTCGATCGCGCGGATCTCGTCGCGGATCTGGATCATCGCGTCGATGAAGCGGTCCAGCTCGTGCTGCGATTCGCTCTCGGTCGGTTCCACCATCAGCGTGCCGGCGACCGGAAAACTCAGCGTCGGCGCATGGAAGCCGAAGTCGATCAGGCGCTTGGCCACGTCCTCGGCGCTGACGCCGGTGATCTTTTCCAGCGGACGCAGGTCGAGGATGCACTCGTGCGCGACGAGGCCGTTGCGCCCGGTGTACAGCGTCGGGAAATGCGGCTCAAGGCGCTTGGCGATGTAGTTGGCGTTGAGCATGGCGACCTGGGTCGCCTTCAGCAGGCCGGATCTGCCCATCATCGCGATGTACATCCACGAAATGGGAAGGATGGAGGCGCTGCCGAAGGTGGCCGCGCTGACCATCGCACCGTTGCCGACACCGGCCGTGCGCACGCCGTTGGCGTCGAACGCCTTCGGCAGGAACGGGGCGAGATGCGACTTCACCGCGCAGGGGCCGACGCCGGGGCCGCCGCCGCCGTGCGGGATGCAGAAGGTCTTGTGCAGGTTGAGATGGGACACGTCGCTTCCCCACTTGCCCGGCTTGGCCAGGCCGACCAGCGCATTCATGTTGGCGCCGTCGGTGTACACCTGCCCGCCGTGCTTGTGCACGATGTCGCAGATCTCGACCACGTCTTCCTCGAACACGCCGTGCGTGGACGGGTAGGTCATCATGATCGCGGCGAGGCGGTCGCCGTATTTCTCGGCGTTGAGGCGGATGTCCTCGACATCGACGTTGCCGTTCGCGTCGCACTTGGTCACCACCACCTTCATGCCGCACAGCTGCGCGGAAGCGGGGTTGGTGCCGTGTGCGGATTCGGGAATCAGGCAGATATCGCGCTTATCGTCGCCGCGTGAACGGTGATACGCACGGATCGCCAGCAGGCCGGCGTATTCACCCTGCGCACCGGAATTCGGCTGCAGGCTGTCAGCGTCGTAGCCGGTGCATTCCACCAGCATCG
>JASLGB010000186.1 GCA_030150315.1 Dokdonella sp.
CGCTGCGGCGCGGCGCGCCGGCCACAGGCAGGCGGCGAGGCCGATCGCGGCGAGCGTCAACGCGACGGCAGCCAGGGTCGGCAGGTCGAACGCGCCAACCCGGTAGAGCCGCGCCGACAGCAGTTGCGCGAAGGTCCAGGCCAGCGGCGCGCCGAGCGCGAGGCCGAGGCCGATCAGGGCCAATCCTTGACCGAGCACCTCGCGCAGCACGGTCGATGCGCGTGCGCCGAGCGCCATGCGCACGCCAAACTCCGGCACGCGCTGACGTACCGCATAGGCGAGTACGGCGTACAGGCCGACGGCAGCCAGCAGCAGGGCGGTGAGCCCGAGCAGGCCGAGCAGGCGGTTCAGGCGATCACGATCCTTCATGGTTTCGCCGATGCGCTCGTTGAGGGTGACGATCGGCCCCAGCGTGTCGTTCGGCGCGATTTCCGCACCCAACGCCTTGAGCGGCGCAATCAGCGCGGACGGATCGAGTCGGGTGCGAACCGCCAATGCCGCATACGGCGGCGCCGGCGTCGGCTGGTAGGTCGCCGGGCGGCTGGCCACTTCGTCCAGTGCACGCTGTTTCAGCGTCGGCACCACGCCGATGATGGTGACCTCGCGGTCCGGCTGGTCCGGGCCGACGCCGACCTTGAACGACTGGCCGATCGGATCGGCATCGCCGAAGTGCCGTTTCACGAACATCTCGTCGACGATGGCCACCGGCGCTTCCGTGCGCACCTCGTCCGCGTCGAACGCGCGGCCGCGCAGGATGCGGATGCCGAGTGCAGCGAAGTAGCCCTCATCGACCTTCTGGTCGAAGCCGATCGGTTTTTCCTTGGCATCGTCCTGTCCGGGCGCACGGTAGTTGGTGGTCGCGATGCTGATGCCGAACGGGATCATGCTGCCGAGTCCTGCGGCCTCGACGCCGGGCAGGCCACGCACGCGCGCGGCCAGTTCGGTCAGAAGCGCGCCCCTCAGTTCGGGCGTGGCATCGGACGGAACCAGGTCGCCGAGGCTGGCGTAGAGCAGGTGGTCGCGCTGGAAGCCGACGTCCTCGGTCAGCAGGTTGTGCGAACTGCGCAGCAACACGCCGATGCCGAACAGCAGCGCCACCGTCAGCGCCACCTGGGTGACGACCAGAGATTTGCGCGCCATCTGCGCGGCGCCGCCGCTGGTCTGGCGCGAACCGCCGTGGCGGATCATGTCGTTGAGGTTGCCGCGTTGCACCGACAGCCCGACCGCCGCCAGCACCACGCACAGCAGCAGGGCCAGCACGGCGAGCAGGCCGAGCATCGGTGCATCGATGCCGATCGCCTGCGGCGTGCCGGTCGGCAGCAGGTCGAACCGGCGTAGCAGCGCCAGCCCGGCCGGAAGCAGGGCGCAGCCGAGTGCGACGGAGGCACCGCACAGCATGGTGGCTTCGCCCATGGCGCCGCGCGCACGTTGTGCCGGTGTGGCGCCCAGGGCCGCTTTCAGCGCCGACTCCTGGCGCCGCTCCAGCCCGCGGGCGAGAAACAGGTTGGCCACGTTCGCCGCGGTCACCAGCCACACCATCGAAACGGCCAGCAACATCAGCAACAAGGCATCACGGCGCTCGCCGATCCACAACGAACGCAGCGGCAATGCGTGCAGCTTGAAGCTGCCGCCGAAGGCGCCGTCCAGCTCGGGCATCGATTGGGCGATGCGGTTGGCCTCGTCCGCCGCCGCCGTGGCCGAGCTGCCCGCGGCCAGCCGCGCGATGGCCAGCGTGCCGTCGAAGTTGCCCGTGCGCGAACGCTCGCGCTGCGTCGCTTCGAACGCGAGCGGCAGCCACAGGCGCGTGGTGCTGGACGGGAACGCAAAGCCCTTCGGCAGCACGCCGACGATGCGGTAGTCGGTGTTTTCCAGCCGCAGCGAACGACCGATCGCATCCTCCGCGCCGGCATAGCGTTTCTGCCACTCGTCCCACGACAGCACCACGCTGTGCGCAGCACCCTCAGCGACGTCCTCGCCCGCGAACAGGCGGCCGAGCGCGGGCTGCGCACCCAGCAGGCCGAACGCGCCCGGCTCGACCCGAGCGGTGCGCAGCGACCCGATGCGCACGCCGGATTCGTCGCGCATCGTCACCTCGTCCGTGCGGTAGGCGGCGATGCCTTCGATGCTGCGCGCATGGGCGGCGATCTCCTCGCGCAGCGGGGTCGACAGGCCGACGTCGAACGGGATGCCGAGAACGCGCGACTCGACCGTCACCAGCTGCTCGGATTGGGCAAACGGCAACGGCTTCAGCAGCAGGCCGTAGACGACGCTGGCGACGCAGGCCAGCGCACCGAAGGCGAGCCCGAGCAGAAGCACGGAAACGACGCTGAACCCGGGCGAGCGCAGCAGCCGCCCCAGCACATGTCGGAAGTTGAAGGCAGTCATGGGCAATCCTGGAAAGTCGGACGGGAACAGGAACGGCAACGGCACGCGGGATTACTCGCTGCGCAGCGCGACCATCGGATCGACGCGCAGCGCGCGTCGCGCCGGCAGCCACGCGGCCAGCACCACGGCCAGACTAAGCACCGCGATCACGGCGGCGACCATGCCCGGTGCCGAGCGGGCGCCGGGCATCAGCATCTGGCCGAGCAGCAAGGTGAAGCCCCAGGCCAGTGGAAGGCCGATGGCCAGGCCGATCACGACCTGCCGCATGCAGCGGCGCAGCACCATCGTCAGCACGCTGCCGGCGGGTGCGCCGAGTGCGCGGCGCACGCCGATCTCGCGGGTGCGTGCGGTCACGTCGAAGGCCAGCACGGCATGGATGCCGGCCGCGGCGAGCAGGACGGCGAACAGGGCGAACACGCCAAACATGTTGGCGAGGATGTCGGCGCCCCAGAACATCTTGTCGCGCCATTCCTGCATCGGACGCAGCCAGTACACCGGCAGGTTGGCATCGAGGCCGCGCACGGCGTGGCGCACGGATTCGCCGAGCGCTCCGGCGTCGCCACGGGCATGCACGGCAAAGCTGAGGAAGGCCGGCGGATCCTGCGCCAGCGGCCGGTAGATGTTGCCGTCGCCGCGCGCGCCGGCAGGCGTGGCGGTGGTTTGCAGATAGTCCGACTGCACGCTGTCGGCGACCACGCCGACCACTTGCAGCCACGGCGAATCGGCGTTCTCCGGTTCCAGCCGCACGCGCTCGCCGAGCGCCGAGCGTCCGGGCCATGCCTTGGCTGCGAGCGAGGCGCTGACGATGGCGACCGGGGTCGAGCCGGCCGTGTCGCGCGAGTCGAACAGGCGGCCTTCGCGCAGTGCGATCTGGAAGGTGCCGAAGAAGCCGTCACCGATACGCGAATACCACGCGCGCGGGCGCGGCGACTTCAGGTCCACCGCGTCGCCGGCGCGGGCGTAGTGCTGGCGCTCGAAGCCCATCAGCGGCAGCGTGCTGGCGACGGCTGCCGCGTCGGCACCCGGCAGTTCGGCCAGCCGGCGTTCCAACTGCCCGGCGAAGCGGGCGCGTGCCGCGGCGTCCGGGTAGTCGCTCTCGAACAGGCCTATGCGACCGGTCAGGACGCCATCGACGCGGATTCCCAGCTCACTCGATTGCGCGTCCAGCGCGCTCTTGATCGCCGCGCCGGCACCGACCAGCAGCACCAGGCCGAGGGCGACTTCGGCGCTGACGAGGAAACGCCCCGGCGAGCGTGCGCCGCCGTTCGCGCCGTGGGCGCCGCCGGCACGCAGGTTGGCCTGCACGTCGAGTCGGCTGGCGGCCAGTGCCGGCGCGAGGCCGGCGGCGAGGGCGGCGACGAAGGCGATCGCGCCGCAGACCAGCACGTCCAGCGCGTCGGCGTGGAAATCCACCCACCACGGCAGGTTGCCGAACTGCTCGGTGCCGGTGCCGGCGCCGTAGCGCATCCAGACGCTGGTGCCGAACCAGCCGAGCGCGGCGGCGGCGCCGGCAATCAGCAGCGATTCGGCCAGCACCTGTGCGATCAGTCGGCGCCGGCTCGCGCCGAGTGCGGCGCGCATGCCCAGCTCGCGCGAGCGGGTGCCGAAACGGGCGGTGGTCAGCGCAGCCACGTTGCTGCAAGCGATCAGCAGCACCAGCAGCACGGCCAGCGACATGGCGAAGGTGGCGCGGCGGATTTCCTTCTGGATGAAGGCATCCATGAACGGCTGCATCTTCGGCGCATCGCCGTCGAGTGGCTGGCTGCGTTCGCTGGCCAGCGTCTGCATCAGGCCGGCGTATTCGGCTTCGGCCTGTTCGCGCGTGACGCCGTCGCGCAGGCGGCCGAAACCGTTCACGCTGGGCAGGTCGGCGTCGGCCGTGATGGCGGCATCGATCGTCAGCGGCAGCCACAGCGATTCGGCCAGCGGGAAGGCAAAGCGATCGGGCATCACGCCGACGATTTCCACGTCGTTGCCGTTGATGCGCGCGTGCCGGCCAATGATGTCTGCGTCGGCGTTGAAGAACAGCTCCCAGGTGCGCTGGCCGATCAGTGCCACGCGCGGCGCGCCGGGTTTCGCGTCGGCGCTGCCGAAGTCACGGCCGAGCACGGGTTTGACGCCCAGCACGCCGAATGCGTCCGGGCTGACCCACGCTCCGGACAACCGTTCCGCCGGCCCCTTGAGGCCGCCAAGATTGGCCGTTCCGATGCGATAGGCGGCCAGCGACTGCAGGCTGCCCTGGCGCTCGCGCAGGGTCTGCCAGTCGGCCTGGGGCAGCTCGTGGCTGCGTTCCGGGTTGACTTTTTCGGTGTATTTGAAATGCACCAGCTGCGCCGAATCGGGGAACGGCAGCGGCTTCAGCGCGAACGCGTTGATGGCACCGAACATGTAGATGGAAAGGCCGATGCCGACCGCCAGCATCGCGACCGAGACCACGGTGTATCCGGGAGATCGCAGCAGCGATCGCAGCGCAAAGCGGAAGTCATGCAGCATTTTGTTCTCCGTCAATCGTGGCGCAGGGCGGTGGCCGGCTCGATGCGCACGGCACGCCGCGCCGGCAGGTAGCACGCCGGCAGTGCGATCAGGGCCAGCAGCAGGCCGGCGGCGGCAAACGCGAGGGCGTCGGTGACGCGGGCGCCGAACAGCAGGCCGGACACGAGGACGGCCAGGCCAAACCCGATCGCTTCGCCGAGCAGCAGGCCGATGCCGAACAGGCGCCCGCCGCGGCCGAGCACTTCGCGCAGGATCCGCCCAGGCGCCGCGCCCAGCGACTGGCGGATGCCGATCTCGTGCGTGCGGCTGGCGACGTGGAAGGCGATCAGTCCGTACAGGCCGATTGCCGCCAGCAGCAGTCCGAGCAGCCCGAGCGCGCCGGCGACGAAACCGGCGATGCGCTGCGGCAGCAGGGACATCGCCACCGTGTCGGCCAGCGGGTACACGGGCGCGACCGGCAGGTTGCGATCGACCGCGTGGAACGCATCGGACAGCGTCCGCGTGAGCCGCGGAACATCGGTGCGGCTGCGCGCGAGCAGGTGCGTCCGCGTGGAAGGCGCCTGCGCCAGCGGCAGGAACAGGAACGGCTGGCGATCCTCGCCAAGCGAGGCGTACTTGCCGTCGGCGACGATGCCGACCACGCGCAGCGTGCGCGCTTCCTTGTCCTCGCCGTAGCGGAAGCTGTGACCGAGTGCGTTGCCGTCGGGCGCGATGCGCTGCGCGAGGGCTGCATTGACCACCGCGACGCCATCGCCGCCGGCGCGGTCGTGCGCATCGAAACCGCGTCCCTGCACCGGCATGCGCAGGGTGGCGAAATAGTCGTCGCTGACGACGTTGGTGTCCGGGCACAGCTCGTCCTCGGCGAGACCGGCGAGATGCACGCAGCCGAGCACCATGCGGTGGAAGCTGAGCGGCAGCACCGCGGCCAGCGCGGCGCCCTCGACATCGGTCAGCGTGCGCACCTGCGCCAGCAAGGCCTGTTGCGTGCGTGCGCGCCGGGCTTCGTCGTAGCCGCTCGGCTCCAGGTCGAAGTCCACGCTCACGACGTGCGCGGGGTCGAAGCCGACGTCGATCGCGGCCGCCCGTTCCAGCGCGCGCGCGAACAGGCCCGATCCGATCAGCAGGACCAGGGTCAGGGCGATCTGCACCACCACCAGGGATTCGCGCAGGCGCGTGCTGCGTCCGGCCACCTGGCGGGCAACCAGCGCGCCGCCGCTGGCCGGTGCGCGACGCGATGCGCGCAATGCCGGCAGCGCGCCGAACAGCAGGGCCGTCGCGGCCGTCAGCAGCAGCGCGAACACGAGCACGCTGCCATCGACCGGAATGCGCGGCAGGATCGGGATCGGCGTCGGCAGTTCCATGCGCAGCAGCAGGTCGCGCCACCAGGTCGCCAGCAGCAGGCCGCAGGCGCCGGCCGCTGCGGCCAGCAGCAGGTTCTCGGCAAACAGCTGGAAGAACACGCGGGAGCGACCCGCGCCGAGGGCGAAGCGCACGGCGATCTCCTGCCGGCGTGTCTCGCCGCGGGCCACCAACAGGCCCGCCACGTTGACGCAGGCGACCAGCAGGATCATGCCGACCATGGCGAACAGCAGGCCCGAGAAGGCGCCGAGCGGCCCGCGCAGTTGCGACGGGATGCCACGCAGCGGCGCCACGTCGATGCCGGCTGCCGGATCCTTCTTTTCGTAGGTGGCATCGAGCCGGCTGCGGATCGTCGCCAGCTCGGTTCGCGCCTGCGCAATGTCCACGCCATCGCGCAGGCGGCCGCCGGCCATCAGCCACAGCGACGTGCGCTGCGTGAGCAGGTTCGGGCTGTCGCTGCGCAGCAGCGGAAGGACATGCATCGGCAGATAGAACTCCGGAGCCAGCACGGCGATGTGGCCGTGGAACTCCGGCGCCGCGACGCCGATCAGGGTGAAGGTGTGGCCGTTCAGCGACACCGTGCGGCCGACCGCAGCGGGATCGGCATTGAAGTAGCGACGCCACGCGGCGTGGCTGGCTACCGCCACCGGCGGGGAAGCCGCGTCGTCGTCGGCGGGTGCGAGCAGGCGCCCGAGCGCGGCCGTGGTGTGCAGGGTCGGAAAGTACGATCCGCTGACCAGCAGGCCGAGCGAGCGGCGCGGATCGCCATCGGCGACCACATCGAGCGGCTGCATCGACCAGGCGTAGAGGCTGTCGAACGACTTCGCCTCGGCATAGTCGAGGTAGTCGGGGTAGGAAATCGAATCCATCCCGGAACCCGACTGCGTGCGGCCGATCTCGACCACGCGGTCGGCCTCGCCGATCCCGCTGACCGGCGCCAGCAGCAGCGCATTGACGATGCCGAACAGCACCGTGTGCGCGCCGATGGCGAGCGCCAGCGTGAGCACGGTGACGAAGGTGAAGCCCGGCCGTGCCAGCAGGTTGCGCAGGCCGTGGCCGAGATCGGCGAGGACGTGGGAATGCATGGGTTTCTCCTCAGTCGTTGCGCAGGGCGCTCATCGGCGCGGTTCGCGCGGCGCGGCTCGCCGGCAGGGCGGTGGCGGCAAGGCCGGCGCCGAGCAGGATCAGCGCCGAGGCGGCAAGGGCGAGCGGATCGGTGGCGCCGATGCCGAACAGGAAGCGTTCGAGCAGACGTGCGGCGGCCACGGTCAGCATCAGCCCGATGGCGACGCCAATGGCGACATCGGCCAGCCCACGGCCGACCACGCCACGCAGCAGGCGCGCCGGTGCGGCGCCCAGCGCAGCGCGCACGCCGTACTCGCGTCGGCGCGCGGACACAGCGACCGCGGTGACGGAATAAAGACCCACGGCGGCGAGCACGATGGCCAGTGCCGCGAACAGGCCGACCAGTGCGGCGTTCATGCGTTGTGTCGCGGTTGCGTCGTCGACATCGCGCTCGAGCAGGCGCATGCCGGCAATGCCCTGACGCGCGTCGATCTCGCGCAGGAGCGAATGCAGACGCCCGAACGCTGCCGCCGGCGCGTCGTGCAGGCGAACGGCGGCGTTCAGCGGTGCGAAACGACGGATCAACGCATGCAGACTGTCGGG
>JASLGB010000190.1 GCA_030150315.1 Dokdonella sp.
CCGTGCGCAGCTGGCGGAACGTCCAGCTGCGCACGGCACTGGCCGCCGAAAACGGCTTGCAGCAGACCCTTGGCGCGCTTTCCGACGAAGCGATCGCGCGCGAGATCGGCATCGACGACGGCAAGCCCGAAGGCTGGTTCCTGCCGGAAACCTATTCCTGGGTGAAAGGTGAAGCCGACATCGATCTGCTCCGCCGCGCGCATTCGGCGATGAAGAAGGCGCTGGACAAGGTCTGGGCTGCGCGCGCGGTCGACGACTTGCAGATCCAGTCGCCCTACGAGGCGCTGATCCTTGCTTCGATCATCGAGAAGGAAACCGGACGCGGCGAAGAGCGGCCGCTGATTTCCGGCGTGTTCACGCGCCGACTCAAGTTCGGCATGCGCCTGCAGACCGACCCCACCGTGATCTACGGCATGGGTGCGGCGTACGACGGCAATATCCGGCGCCGCGATCTGGAAGCCGACACGCCGTGGAATACCTATACGCGGCATGGGTTGCCGCCGACGCCGATCGCGCTACCCGGCATGCCGGCGCTCGAAGCCGCGACCCATCCCGCGCCCGGCGACGCGCTGTATTTCGTGGCGCGTGGCGACGGCAGTCACGAGTTCTCGCCGACGCTGGACGAGCACAATCGCGCCGTGCGCAAGTACCAGCTGCGCCGAACGCCATGACCAGATCGATGCCGGTTCCGGTTCGCTGGTCGTCGCCGATGGTGGAAACCGTTGCGACGCAGGCCTCGCGCCGTGGAGGCCTCGCATGAGCGGCCGCTTCATCACGCTGGAAGGGGGCGAGGGCGCCGGCAAAAGCACGGTGATTGCCGCGGTGCGCGAGAACCTGGTGGCGCGCGGCATCGACGTCGTCGTCACGCGCGAGCCGGGTGGAACGCCGTTTGCCGAAGCTGTGCGCGCGCTGGTGCTGGATCCTGCGCGCGGCGAAATGTGCGCCGAAAGCGAGTTGCTGCTGATGTTCGCCGCGCGTGCGCAGCATGTGCGCGAGGTGATCCAGCCGGCGCTGGATGCCGGCCGTTGGGTGCTGTCCGATCGCTATACCGATGCGAGCTATGCCTATCAGGGCGGAGGCCGCGGCCAGCCGGTCGAGCGCATCGCCGCACTGGAGGCCTGGGCCGCACCGGTGCGCCCGGATCTGACCCTTCTGCTGGATCTTCCGGTCGCCGACGGGCTCGCCCGCGCGGGCGCACGCGGCGCAGCGGACCGCATCGAGCGCGAGGCGACCGAATTCTTCGAGCGTGTCCGCGGTGCCTACCGCGCGCGCGCTGCGGACGATCCGCAGCGTTTCCGCATCATCGATTCGAGCCAGTCCATCGAGGCCGTGCGCGCGGCGGTCGAGTCCGCCCTCGACGCATGGCTGGCCGAAGGCAGTCCGGCATGAGCCGGCCGCCGTGGCTGATGCATCCGTGGCAGATGCTGATCGACGCCTTGTCCGGCGGGCGCCTGCATCACGCGTTGCTGGTCGCTGCGCCGGTCGGTTACGGCAAGCGCGCGATGATGGACGCCTTCGCGGCGGCGGCCCTGTGCCAGCAGCGGCTGGCGGACGGCAGCGCTTGCGGCACCTGTCGCACCTGCCTGCTGTTTGCCGCCGGGTCGCATCCCGACTTCGTGCGCATCACGTTCCAGCTGCGTGACGACGGCCGCCCGCGCAGCGAACTGACCGTCGACCAGATCCGCGCCTTGTCGCAGCGGCTGGCCATGGCCAGCCAGTTCGGCGGCGTGCAGATTGCGCTGATCGATCCCGCCGATCGCCTCAATGCCGCTGCCGCGAACGCGCTTCTGAAAACGCTGGAGGAACCGACTCCGGCCACGGTCATCGTGCTGGTGGCGGACGATCCTTCGCGCCTGCCGCAGACGATCCGCAGCCGCTGCCAGCGCATCGACATCCGGCCACCGCAGCCGCAGGAAGCAATGGCCTGGCTGGCCGGCCAGGGCGTAGATGAAAAGCGCGCGCAGGCGGCGCTGGAGGCCAGCCTCGGCAACCCGGGACTGGCGCTGGAATGGCTGTCCGACGACACGCTCGACCTGCGCCGCGACTGCGCCGAAGACCTGGCGGCACTGGGGCAGGGGCGGCGCTCGGCTTCGGATGTCGCCGAGCGCTGGAGTGGCGATCGGCCGGAGCGGCGGCTTTGGTTCGCCGCCGCGCTGGCGAGCGAGGAAGCGGCCCGTGTCGCACGTGGCGAAAACGGATTGTTCGGCTTGACCACGCACGAGGAAATCCCGAAGCTTGTGGCTTGGTTCGGCAGCGCGAATCGCGCGCGCGGACTGCTTTCCACGCCGCTGCGTCCGGAATTGGTGCTGCTTGACCTGTTGCGCGACTGGCCGCAACGCGAATCCCATTTGCGGAGAGGGTGACACATGGCCACGCCGGCATCGGGCGGTGCGCCGCGACAGGGAATCCTGTCGTTGGCGATCAAAGACAAGGGCGCGCTGTTCAACGCCTACATGCCGTTCGTGCGCGGCGGAGGGCTGTTCGTTCCGACGAACAAGCGCTACACGCTCGGCGACGAGGTGTTCATCCTGCTGTCGCTGATGGACGACAAGGATCGCCTGCCGGTGGCCGGCAAGGTGGCCTGGATCACGCCGAGCGGCGCGCAGGGCAATCGCCTTGCCGGCATCGGCGTGCAGTTCAACGACTCCTCCGACGGCGAGGCGGCACGCACCAAGATCGAATCCATCCTGGCCGGCATCCTCGGGCAGGAGCGTCCGACGCACACGATGTGAGCCGCGACATGCGCGTCCTTGTGCTGGGTGCCGGAGCCATCGGCGGCTATTTCGGATGCCGGCTGATCGAGGCCGGCGTCGATGT
Organism: Dokdonella sp.; assembly: GCA_030150315.1. Taxonomy (GTDB): domain Bacteria; phylum Pseudomonadota; class Gammaproteobacteria; order Xanthomonadales; family Rhodanobacteraceae; genus Dokdonella_A. Next base: position 2,818 of record JASLGB010000190.1, read on the forward strand.
TGCCTTTCTTGTGCGATCGGCCCGCGCCGCGCGGCTATCGGCCGACGGTTTGCGCGTTCACTCCGCGCGAGGCGATTTCTCCGGCGCCGTTCGAGCGATCACCGAAGTCGACGGTCACTACGACCTGGTCGTTCTTTCCTGCAAGGCCTACGACCTCGATGCCGCGATCGAAGCGATCCGTCCTGCGGTCGGGCCCGACACGATCGTGCTGCCGCTGCTAAATGGCGTACGCCAGCTTGAAACGCTGGATGCAGCCTTCGGCAGTGCCCGCGTGGCGGGCGGCGTCGCGCATATTTCGGTGACGCTGGAAGGTGATGGCTCGATCCGCCAGTTCGGCTCGCTGGAGAAGCTGACCTTCGGAAGCCGCGATGCATCGCGCCCGCTACCTGCCGGAATCGAAGCCTTGCTGCACGCGATCGGGCCGCAGGTGGTCTGCAGCGACAACATCCTTGGCGCGATGTGGGACAAGTTCGCCTTCATCGCAACGCTGGCGGGCGCCACCTGCCTGATGCGTGGCGCGGTGGGCGAGATCGTTGCCACGGAGGAGGGCGCCGATCTGGTTCGCCGCCTGCATGCCGAGTGCCTCGCCGTCGCCGCGCGCAGCGGTCATGCCAGCGGGGAAGCGGAGATCGTGGCGGCGCGGGACATTCTTGTCGCACCGCGTTCGCCACTGAAGGCGTCGATGCTGCGCGACCTCGAGCGCGGCGCCAGAACCGAATGCGAGCACATCCTGGGCGACCTGCGCGCGCGCGCCGCGAGTTTCGGGCTGGATACTCCGCTGCTGTCCGCGGCACTGGCGCATCTTCGCATCTACGAAGCGGCGCGCGCTGCCTCCCACGGGGGCTGACC
>JASLGB010000200.1 GCA_030150315.1 Dokdonella sp.
ACGGACTGGTTGCCGCGACCGTCCTCGTCGCGGAACCCGAGCGCGACGTAGACCTCGGAAAGCGCCGGCAGGTGGTCGCCGTAGAACAGCAGCAACGTGCGTCGATCGCGTTTCATCAGCGCGTCGGCGAGCCGTCCGAGCGACCGGTCGGCGTTGCGGACATGGAACAGGTAGTCGCGCAGCGATCTGGCCAGCACCGGATCGAGCGTGGCCGGCACGTCGATCACGTCGCCGCTTTCTTCGCCCAGTCCGGTGTCGCCGTACGGGCCGTGGTTTTCCATCGTGATGGCGAAAAGAAAAGTCGGCCCGGGGCCGTCGTCCAGACGCGCCAGCACATGGTCGACCAGCGCTTCGTCGCTGGTGAAATAGCCCGAGAGCGGCGCATCGGCGAACGCCGCGCTGTCGTCGAACTGCAGGAAGCCGAGGGTGGCGAAGGTGCTGGCGCGGTTCCAGAAGTCGCCGCTGTTGGGGTGCACGGCGATGGTGCGGTAGCCGTAGCGGGCGAGAATGCCAGGCAGCGAGGGCGTCTGCGGCGTGACCATGCCGTAGTAGGGATAGTGCTGCTGCGGGAAATAGCGCAGCGCGATTCTGGTCAGCGCCTCGAACTCGGTGCGGATTGTGCCGCCGCCATAGGTCGGAGCCCACAGATTCCCGTGCATGGCCCGCGCCGACAGGCGGCGCAGTTGTGGCAGGGTGGTTTCCGGCGCGATGCCGTTCAGGCGCGATGGATCGAACAGCGACTCGCTCTGCACGACCACGATGTCGGGCAGCTCGCCGACCGGCGCGGCGGGCGGGTCATCCAGACGGATGCCGGCGTGGTGTTCGATGCGCAGCAGCAAGTCCGCCGCCTTGTCCGCTGCCGGGCTCGGGATCGATGCCGGCACGGCCCAGTGCTGCATCAGCAGCGAGGCCAACAGCCCGCTGCGCTCGGCGCTGTGCACCGGCGCCCAGGGCTGGAAATCGTACTTTTCCTTCGAATAGAGGGTTTGCCACGGCGCCGTTCCGGCCAGCAGGCTGGCGCTGACCAGCGCGACCGCGCCGCCCAGTACGACACGCGTGACGCGGCGCATGGCCAGCCGCACCGGCAGCAGCAGCGCAACAACGGTGATGATGGCGATGGTGGCGTAAAGCAGCCGCTGCGTGGAGTCGGATGGCAGGTAGTGCAGCAGCACGCCGTTGCCCGTGGCGATCTGGCCGACCAGCTGGAAATCCGTGGGCAGCAGCGGCGTGGCGAGATAGTGCGTCTTCAGCGCATTGACGTGGTACAGCAGCAGTCCGAACAGCAGCGCGCACCAGCCGGACAGAAACGGGCGCCGCGTCAGCGCCAGCAGCAGCAGCGCGAGCAGGGCGAGCGGGAGCGCATTCAGCAGCGCCAGCGCGAGATCGCCGGCGGCTGGCTGGTCGGGCTGGAATCCCGCATCGAGGTACCACACCAAGGCCGTGGCCGCCGCCAGCGTGAGGATCGCCGTGGCAACGCCGGAAATGAGCGTGCAGCCCCTGTTTGCCGATTGCGTTTCCGGCAACGTCTTTCCCCCGAAGCAAGCCGCGCAGGGTAGAACGCCAATCCTTTCAAAAAAGTTAGTTTTTCGTCTGCTGAAGGGAAAGGGCGATACGAGGCCGCCTCCATCCTCCGCTTTCCGGACTCAGCTGCCGGCGGGTGTGTCGGGCATCTGCGTCGTCAGGGCGGCCGCATCGCCGCCCAGCGCATAGCCGATCACCTCGTCCAGCTCGCCGCGCAGGTGCAGGCGCGCGAGGGCCGTCAGGCCGGCCTTGCCTTCGTCCGAATCCGGGTCGAATCCATTGTCCAGCAGCGCGTTGACCACGCTGAAGTAGGCGCCATCGGAAATCCCGGCCGCATGCAGCAGGTGCGCCGGCAGCGCCCAGCCGCGTGTATCGAGATGGCGGGTGGCCTTCTTGCGGTTGTCGAGCATAAGCCACGGCACCGGCTGCGACTTCGCATCGCCGCCATCGTCGAAGCCGAGCTGGTGGTACACCGGTGCCAGATCCGGCAGGTGGTCGCCGTAGAACAGCAGCAGCGTGCGGCGCTTGCGCTTCATCAGCGCGTCGGCGAGCCGGCCGAGTTCGTGGTCGGCATCGTCGAGCATGTACAGGTAGTGGCCGAACCAGAGCCGGCCCCCCTCGTCCAGGCGTTCCGGCATTGGCAGCTCGGCAAGGCGCTTGGTGTCGAGGTTCGGGCGCCAGTCGTACGGGCCGTGGTTTTCCATACTGATGGCGAACAGGAACTGCGGCGGGCCATCGCTCGCCAGCTCGCCCAGGATGCGGTCGGTCATGGCCTTGTCGCTGGTGAACAGGCCGACGATGTCCGAGCGGGAAAAAGACTCGCCATCGATGAACTGGTCGAAGCCGATCGCCGGATACGCGCGGTCGCGGTTCCAGAACGCAGCCGCGTTCGGGTGGATCGCAACAGTGCGGTAGCCCTGGTCGTTCAGCACGCGCGTGATGCCCGGATAGGTTTCCGGCTCCAGCTCCACCCACGGATACTGTACGCCGCCGAGGCTGGCCAGCGGCGCGCCGGTGAGCATCTCGAATTCGGTGCGGATGGTGCCGCCGGCGTAGGTCGGAACCACCAGATCGCCGGAGGTGCCGCGCTTGGACAGGCGCTCGAACTGGCGCAGGAAGCGCCCGCTCAGCATGCCGCGCACGCGCGCCGGGTCGAAGGCCGACTCGCTTTGCACCACGACGATGTCCGGCAGCATGCCGGCCGGCGTCGTGGCCGCCAGCGCCGCCTGCACCACGGGCGCGTTCGCGCGCAGCAGGGTGACCGCCGCCTCGCGGTCGGCATCGGGAATGCCGTTGCCGCTGATCTGCCAGTGGTACACCAGCAGGCTGCCGATCAGGCCGGTGCGCGCCACGCTGTCGCCAAGCGCCCACGGCTGGAACGCGCGTTCGGCGTTCTGGTACAGGCCGCGCAGCGGTTTCGAGCCGGCGATGAGGCCGAGACAGGCAAACAGCGCGGCGATGCCGAGCGCCGGTGCGCGCCAGCCGCGCAGGGATTCCAGGCGTTTGCCGCGGGCGAGCGCCAGCGTCAGCGCCACTCCGGCTGCGGCCAACGCGAGACCGCCGACGCCGATGTGCAGATACTTGGAAAACAGCTGCAATGCGGGGCCCGGTTGCGCCAGAAAGCGCAGGTCGGCCGGCAGCAACGGCGTCTGCAGCGCGCCGATCTTGGCGGTATTGGCCGCATACAAGCCGGCGACCAGCAGCAGGACCAGCCAGCCGGAAAGAAACGCACGCCGCGTCGTGCCGAGCAGCAGGCCGAACAGGGCCAGCGCCGGCAATGCGTTCAGCGCCAGACGCTGGGCACTGTCGCCCTGCGTCAGCAACGCGAGGTCGATGCCGGTATCCAGCTCACCGACGGCGAACAGGATCGCAAGCGCACATAACAGGACGCACAAACCCTCGCGCAGGGCGTGGGCGGATGACGTCGGCATCGTGATGGACGGATTCGTGGTCATGACAAGCGCGTGACAATGCCATGGCGAAGGCATCCGTGCATGAACCGATGATCATTTTCTGCATCGTTGGCGTGGCGAGCGTGCTGCGCATCGCGCGACGGCGGCATGGCGCGTGACCTCCTGCCGCAGCGGGCGTCTTCGGGATCGTGGTGACACGCGCCGCATCAGGGCCGTTCCGGCAGCGAGGAGTTTTCGCAGTCGTTGATCGGCGGCCCTGGATCGATGGCGATGCCCGAAAACGCCCGGGCGCATGGGAAAGGTGCGAGTGCTGCGTCAGCGCCCGTCCGTCCGCGCGCGTTGCAGCTG
>JASLGB010000248.1 GCA_030150315.1 Dokdonella sp.
GGCTGCGGCCAGGCGATCGCCGCGCGGGCCTGCACAGCGCAGCGCCGGAGTGCGGTGATGCGGGGCGTTAGGCGGGCGACGGCGAGGCCGTGCGGAGAAAAAGGAGGATGTCCTCCACGATGCCGGTGCGCACCAAACGACCTTGATCCCGAGGATCAGGTGGGAGAGCTGACGAAGCCTTCAGGCTTTCCGCCGTGGCGGACATGCACATGGGTTTTCGTTTCGCTGTCCCGGGGTCGTGTATAGGAACAAGGCAATATGTAAGAGTGCGCTGCCGTGCACCACAGAGGACATCGGCGACTATTGTAGGGAGCTGGGCAGCGCGCGTTCAAGTTTGGCGTTCAGCGCCTGCAGGGTTTCGGTCAGGTGCGCGGACTCGGCCGACTCGCGCTTTCTGGTGGCGAGAAGCTCGTGGCTGAGATTGAGCGCCGCAAGCACCGCGATGCGATCGAACGGAACCGTGCGCGCGTTGGCGCGAATGTCGCGCATCTTCCCGTCCAGATGGCGCGCTGCGGCAAGCAGGCCCTCGCGCTCCTCTGCCGAGCAGGCGACCAGATATTCGCGATCGAGGACGTGGATGGAAACCGGTTCGCTGCTCACCGCTTTGCTCCGTGCTTCATGCGTGGTTTTGTTCGAGCGACTTGAGCCGGACGATCATGGCCTCTACCCGCGCGCGCGCCTGTTCGTTGCGCGCAACCAGTTGCGCGCGTTCCTGATTCAGTTGCTCGTGGCTGTGGCGCAGGCTGCGGTTTTCCTCCTGCAGCGAATGGCACAGTGCAAGCAGGCGTTCGAGACGCTCGGCCAGGACAGCGACGTTTTCCGCAAGGGCTGACATGCGCCGGACTATATCATCGGCATCTGCCGTCGCGGCAGGCGCCGGTGGGCTGCCGGATCAGGCGCCCGGCAAGGCCTTGCGGTGGCCCCCCGCGTGCTGCCGAAGGAACTCCAGGCACTGTTGCGGCGGCATTGGCCGGGCCAGCCAGTGCCCCTGGATTTCGTCGCAGTCCTGCTCGCGCAGGTATTCCACCTGTTCGGCCAGTTCGACGCCTTCGGCGACGACATTGAGGCCCAGCGAATGCGCCATCGCGATGACGGTGGCGGTGATCGCCTCGTCATCGGGATCGGTGGTGATGTCGCCGACGAATTCCTTGTCGATCTTGAGCGTGTCGATGGGCAGGCGTTTGAGGTAGCTCAGCGAGGAATAGCCGGTGCCGAAATCGTCGATGGCGAGGGTGACGCCGACCGATTTCAGTCCCCGCAGGGTGACGATGGACTGCTCGGCATTGGCCATGACCACGCTCTCTGTGATCTCCAGCTCAAGCCGGTTGGGCGCGATGTCGTGCTCGGCCAGCACGTCGCACAGGCGCTGCATCAGGTCGCCGCGCAGCAGCTGCGCGACCGAGACGTTCACCGACATGGCGATGTCGTCGACGCCCTCCTCGCGCCAGCGTGCCAGCTGCGCGCAGGCCTGCTCGACCACCCAGTTGCCGATCTCGATGATCAGGCCGGTTTCCTCGGCCAGCGGAATGAACACGGCGGGCGAGATGTCGCCCAGATCCGCGCTGCGCCAGCGCAACAGCGCCTCGACGCCGGTAATGCGCTGGTCCAGCAGGGACAACTTGGGCTGGTAGACGAGCGAGAACTCCTCGCGTTCGAGTGCCTTGCCGAGCGCGCCGGCCATCGTCGCGCGCAGGCGCGCCGCCGCATCCATCGCCTCGGTGTAGACCATCCACGTCTTGCGGCCGCGTTCCTTGGCCTGGTACATCGCGGTGTCGGCGAACTTGAGCAGGTCGCTCGGCACCTGTCCGTGATCCGGGTAGAGGCTGATGCCGATCGACGGCGAGATCACCACTTCCTGGCCGCTTTCCAGTTCCAGTGGCTGCTCGAAGGCGGAGATGATCTTGGCGGCCACGCCCTCGGCCTCGGCCATGTCGAACAATCCTTCGATGACGACCGTGAACTCGTCGCCGCCCAGGCGCGCGACGGAATCGCTGTCGCGCACGATGTGGCGCAGGCGGCTGCCGGCCGCCTTGAGCAGGCGGTCGCCCGCGGCATGCCCCATCGAGTCGTTGACGTGCTTGAAGCGGTCGAGATCGAGGAAAAGCACGCCGATCTTCCGGCCCGAACGGCGCGCCTGGACGATGGCGCGGCCCAGTCGTTCGCTGAGCAGGGTGCGATTGGGCAGCCCGGTCAGCGGGTCGTAATTGGCGAGGTAGCGCAATTCCTGCTCGGCGCGCTTGCGGTCGGTGATGTCGGTGATGACGCTGACGAAATGCGTGCGCTGCTCGCTGGAGTCGCGCACTTCGGCCACTTCCACCCAGCACAGCAGTTCGTCGCCGTCCTTGCGCCGCTGCCACAGCTCACCGCGCCAGTGGCCGTTCTCGTGGGCAGCGTCGCGCATCGCCGCGTAGTGGCTGGCGGGATGTTGCGGGCAGTTGAGCAGATCGCCCGACTTTCCGACGACTTCCTCGCGCCGCCAGCCGGTCATGCGCGTGAAGGCGGGGTTGACGCTGACAAAGCGGAAATCCGCATCGGCCACGGCAACCGCCTCGCCCATGCTGCGGATGACTTCCTCGGCGATGCGGCGGTCGTGCTCGGCGGCATGGCGCGCGGTCGTATCGCGCGCGGTACCGCCCATGCGCGAGGGCCGGCCGTCGCGGTCGCGTTCGACGATGCTGCCGCGCGCGGCGATCCAGTGCCATTCGCCATTGCGGTCGAGGTAGCGGTGTTCGGCTTCGTAGGTGTCGTTCTGCCCGCTGATGTGTTCTTCGAGCCTGCGCTCGACCAGAGGCAGGTCGTCGCGATGGATGTTGGTGCGGAACACTTCCCACGCGAACACGCGCGAGTCGCCCGGCGAGTACTCGCTCGGGTTTCCCGACCGCGTCACGGTGAGAATGCCGCGCGGCATGTCCCAGTCCCAGAACTCGTCGCCCGATCCCCACAGCGCCAGGCGCAGGCGGTCCTCGCGCTCGCGCAGGCGCTGGCGGTAGCGGTTGCGCTCGATGCGCCGGCGCTGCCACTGCTGCCAGCCGAGCAGGGCCAGCAGCAGCATGATCAGTCCCCACACCGTCTTGGCGGTCGCGTTCTGCCACCATGGCGGCAGGACGTCGAGCTGGAGCGAGCTGGCGTTGCTGGTCCAGTAGCCATCGTGATTGCTGGCGCGCACGCGGAAGCGGTAGGAGCCGGCCGGCAGGTTGGTATAGGTCGCCTCGTGGCGGACGCCGGCATCGATCCAGTGTCGGTCGAAGCCTTCCAGCTGGTACGTGAACCGGTTGCGTGTCGGCTCGGTGTAGTCGAGTGCGGCGAATTCGAAACGCACGATGCGGTCGTCCACCGTCATTGTGATCGGGGTTCCGGCGTTTGGCAGCCACGCGGGATGCTGCCCGACGCGGATGCGCGTGAACGCGATCGGCGCGGCGTAGCGGCTGCGCTGGACCGAGTGCGGAAGCACCAGGTTGAAGCCGTTGATACCACCGAAAGCGAGGCGGCCGTCGTGCAGGGTCGCCACCGCGCCGCCATTGAATTCCATGTCCTGCAGCCCGTCGACGAGCGTGTACGAGCGGAACTGGTTGGCCTTGGGGTCGAACGAGGCGATGCCGCGGTTGGTACTGATCCAGAGCGAGCCTTCCGGGCTGCCCGCGATCGCGTAGACCGAGCGGTTCGGCAGTCCGTCGCGGGTGGTCCAGCGTGAAAAACGGGCCGAAACCGGGGTCAGCTCGTCGAGGCGGCTGAGGCCGGCATGGGAGCCGACCCAGAGTGTTCCGTCGGCGGACTCGTGCAGCGAACGGATGACGTTTCCGGCCAGCGCGTTCGGGTCGTGCGGGTCGGAACGGAACAGTCGCACCTGGCCGCTGGCCGGGTCGATGCGGTTGAGGCCGTCGCTGGTGCCGACCCACAGCGCGCCATCCCTGGCTTCCAGCAGGGTGATCACGCTGTCGCTGCCGAGGCCGCCGCGAGCAATGCCGATGGCCTCCCGCCGCCAGGCTCCGATCGTGCCGGTCGTCTCCGGGTCGTAGTGCACGAGGCCGCCGCTGGTCGTGGCGATCCACAGGCTGGCGTCGCGCGCGCGCAGGAATGCGCGCACCGGTAGTTCCGACAGGACGGCGGACTCGTCCGTGCCGCTGGCGATCGACACGAAGCGGGCGCTGCGCCGCGCCGGGTCGAACAGGGCCGTGCCGCGCGTGGTGCCGATCCACAGCTTGCCGTCACCGGCGTCGTCGATCGCATTGACGATGGGCGCCTCGCCGGTCGGGAGCGCCTTCGCCAGCGCCTCGTTGAAGTTGTCGAAGCGATTGGCGATCAGGTCGTAACGCTTGAGGCCGTCGCCGGTCGTGCCCAGCCACAGGCCGCCGTCGCTGCCCTGGTGCAACGCGCGCACATAGTTGTCGGCAGCGGCGCCGAGCCGATTGTCGGGGGAGGAGTCGAACACGTGCTGGAAGATCGTGCCGTTCGGATCGACGTGCGCGAGTCCGCGCTCGGCGGTGCCGATCCACAGCAAGCCGGAACGATCCACCATCAGCCGCACGATCGTGGCATTGGGCAGCTGGCCATTCAGGTCCGAGCCCGGATGCAGCCAGTGCGTTTCGCCGCGTTTTGGATCGAAAACCGCCAGGCCCTCGCGCGGCACGGCCATCCACAAGCGGCCGTGCGCATCGACGGCCATGGCGGTGACACGCTTGTCGCCGCTGTCCGGCCACACGCGGGACGCCTGCGTGCCGTCGGCGTCGACCTGATACACGCCGTCCTGAGTGCCGGCCAGCAGCCGGCCTTCGCCATCGACAAGCAGGTCGATGGGGCGTTCGAGCGTCGCGCCGGTCTTCTCCGGTGCGGTTGCCTGATCGGTGAGGCGCAGCAGGCCTGTCAGGCTGGAAATCCAGATGGTGCGGTCCGCCGTGCGCGCCAGCGCCCTTGGATGGATCGGCGCGCCGTCCGCGGAGCGCAGCGGCCACGCTTTGAGCACCTGCCGGCGCTGCGGATCGAGCAGTTGCAGCGAGCCGTCGCCGGCCACCCACAGTCCGCGCTCATCCAGCAGCAGGGCGCGCACCGTCACGGCCGAATCTCCGGCCAGAGTCATCACGTCCAGCTCGACGCGGTGGAAGCGGCCGTCCGAATCCCGGCGCAGCAGTTCGTGCTGTGTGCCGACCCACAGGTCGCCCTCCGCACTTTCGGCCATAGCCGTGATCGGCGATTCCGGTGCGCTCAGGGGGTCGCTGCCGAAGTGCTCGGAGGTCGCCAGCGAATAGCCGTCGTAACGCTGAAGTCCGCCTAGCGTGCCGATCCAGATCAGGCCGGAGCGGTCCTGCAGGACCGACGTCACCGAATTCTGTATCAGACCGTCGCGGCTGCCGATGGTCTGCACGTAATAGTCGAGCCGCACTGCCTCTGCATGGGCGAGTGCGCACAAGGCCAAAAATGGGACGGCCATCCAGTGCCGAAGTCCAAGCAACGAGCCGGATCGCGGCATGCGCTCAATCCCCGGGCGATTATGCGGTTGAAGAGCATCCAGTGTAGGCAAAGCCGCGCGGTGATGCCATGCGTGCGGTTACACTGCCGCCGCTTGTCTACGCGGCGGGAATATGGAACCGGAAAACCTGACACATGTCGAGGTGCAGAACGTACTGCGCAGCGCCTTGCCGGGCGTCGACGCGAGCGATCTGCACGGGTCGCTCAGCGGCTTCCTGTGCGGTGGCGGCGACGTCGGCGCGGACGACTGGCTCGATGCCCTGCACATCGACGTCGACGGCGCCGATGCGGTGCGCAACGAGGCTCTGCAACGTTTCTACCGCGAGTGTCGCGCGCAGTTTGCCGACACTCCGGCCAGCGTCGACCCCCTGCTCCCCGTCGAATCGGCGGGAGTAAACCTTCGCGGCGATGCGCTGGTGGAATGGTGCCGCGGCTTCCTGGGAGGAATCGGCCTGTCAGGGGTGCTGGCACGCCCGTCGGTGACCTCCGAGGCGGAGGACATCATCAAGGATTTCGGCGTGATCGCCGCGTCGCAGCTGCAGTACTCCGGCACCGCCGAGGACGACAAGGTGCTGGAGGACATCCTCGCCTTCGTTCGCATCGGCGTGGCGGCTCTGCACCGCGAACTCTCCCGCAGCAAGGGGGCCGTGCATTGATCGTCGGAGACCTGCCGCGATGATCCAGCCCCGCGAATACGCGCGCCGCCGCCGCCAGCTCATGCGCATGGCCGGGCCGGACGCGATCCTCATCATTGCCGCCGCGCCGGAGCGGGTGCGCAACAACGATGCGCACTATCCGTATCGCCAGGACAGCGATTTCCACTATCTCACCGGCTTCGGTGAACCGGACGCGGTGCTGGTGCTGGTGCCCGGGCGGTCTTCGGCCGAAACGATCCTGTTCTGCCGCGAGCGCGATCCCGAGCGCGAGCGCTGGGACGGGCGGCGCGCGGGAACCGAGGGCGCCGTCACCGACTTCGGTCTGGATGATGCGTTTCCGATCGACGACATCGACGACATCCTGCCCGGCATGATCGAGGGGCGGCGTCGCGTCTATTACCACTTCGGCCGCGACACCGCGTTCGACCTGAAGCTGATCGGCTGGGTCAATCGCGTGCGTGCGCTGATCCGTCACGGCGCCTCGCCGCCGCACGAATTCGTCGCCCTTTCGCATCTTTTGCACGACCTGCGGCTGTACAAGTCGCGCGCCGAACTGAGCCTGATGCGCCAGTCCGCGAAGATCGCCGCCGAGGCGCATGTGCGCGCGATGCAGGCCACTCGCCCCGGTATCGGCGAGCACGCCGTCGAGGCCGAGCTGCTGCACACGTTTCGCCGGCATGGTGCAGTCGCCAGCTACTCGCCGATCGTCGGCGGCGGCGCCAACGCCTGCGTGCTGCACTACCGCGACAACAACGCGCTGCTCGAGGACGGCAGCCTGCTGCTGGTCGACGCCGGCGCCGAGTACCAGTGTTATGCGTCCGACATCACGCGCACGTTCCCGGTGAACGGCCGCTACTCGCCGGCGCAGCGCACGCTGTACGACATCGTGCTGGATGCGCAGCTTGCCGCGATCGACAAGGTGCGTGCCGGACACTCGTTCGACGCCTACCATCAGGCGGCCGTGCGCGTGATCACCAAGGGCCTGATCCGCATCGGCCTGCTCGAAGGCGGCCTGGAGAAAAACCTGCGCGAGCGGACCTACCGCCGCTTCTACATGCACAAGACCGGACACTGGCTCGGGCTGGACGTGCACGATGTCGGCGACTACCGCGTCGATGGCGAATTCCGTGAACTGGAGCCGGGCATGGTGGTCACGGTCGAGCCGGGCCTGTACATCGCGCCCGACGACAGGAGCGTGCCGGAGAAATTCCGCGGCATCGGCATCCGCATCGAAGACGACATCGCGGTCACGCGCGGCGAGCCGGATGTGCTCTCCTCGGGCGTGCCGAAGGACGCCGACGCGATCGAAACCCTGATGGCGGCGACGTGATTGTCAGCATCACTCGCGCATGTGGTGAATTTCGTAACGAAAACCTGCGCGCGTTTGTGGTCTGATGTGGGGGGCAAATCCGGCCACAGGGGGCCAGCGATGAAAACGATTCATCTAATGACAGGACTGGCGCTTGCGCTGTTCGCCGCACCGGCGATCGCGGCAACGCTGGAAGAAGACGAGGCGAGGATCGAAGCCTTGATCCGCGCCGAGCGGGCTGCCCGTTCCGCTTCACGGCCGGCGGTGACCGCGGCGACCGTGACGGCGCCCAAGATCGAGCACGCCGCAGCGCCCCTGGCCGCTTCCGTCATGGCACCGGCGGTCGGCCCGAACGACGACTGGCTGGCTGCGCCCACCCATGCGCACCGTCACCTGCTTGCCGTCGGCCGACCCGAGGATGCCGCGATGCACGCGGTCGCCGGATGTCGTGATCGCCACGCGACGACCGATGTAGTGCGGCAGCTCCGCGAGCGGCAGCCCGTGCGCATGGGTG
>JASLGB010000353.1 GCA_030150315.1 Dokdonella sp.
CGGACGACGACCGTCCGCGCCGCGAACGCGCGCCGCGCGAAGAAGCCGCTTCCGTCGAATCTGCTGAGTAAGGAATCCCATCATGTCCAAGTTCTTCCGCCGCAAGAAGTTCTGCCGTTTCACCGCCGAAGGCGCAACGAGCATCGACTACAAGGATCTCAACCTGCTGCGCCAGTACATCGGCGAGACCGGCAAGATCGTGCCGAGCCGCATCACAGGTACCAAGGCGCGCTACCAGCGCATGCTGGGCACCGCGATCGAGCACGCGCGCTTCCTCTCGCTGCTGCCGTACAGCGACGCCCACTAAGTCGCGCGGCCGCACGGCCGCTTCGGCGTCGCGCCTGCGATGCGGGCATGACGTGAACGGTTGACCACGCGCCTGCACGACCATTCGGACAGCGCAAGCTGCGCCGGATCATCCGACGCTAACGAATCAGGAACCAAGAAAATGGAACTCATCCTCCTCCAGAAAGTGAAGAACCTCGGCAACCTCGGTGACAAGGTCACCGTGAAGCCGGGTTATGGTCGCAACTACCTCGTGCCGCAGGGCAAGGCGACTGCCGCCACCGCGCAGAACATCGCCGAGTTCGAACAGCGCCGCGCCGAGTACGAAGCGCGCGCCAACCAGCAGTTGGCCGGCGCCGAAGCGCGCAAGGCGCAGCTCGAGGCGCAGTCGGTCACGGTCAAGGCGAACGCGAGCCCGGAAGGCAAGCTGTTCGGCTCGGTTGGCCCGCGCGACATCGCCGACGCGTTCACCGCGGCCGGTGTTGCGCTGGACAAGAGCGAAGTGATCATGTCCGACGGCCCGATCCGCAACATCGGCGAGTTCGAGGTGCAGGTGCACCTGCACGCGGACATCGAGACGCAGATCAAGGTCATCGTCGTCGGCGAAGACTGATCGGCCCGAGCGGTTCCATGCGAACGGGCGCCCTCGTGGCGCCCGTTTCGTTTTGGGCCGAGCTCAATCCGGGCACGCCCGCGCCGGCATCGGCGCTTCGGACGGGAGATTCCCGGCCTCGCACGGCCCGTTCCGGCGGCGGACGCACACAGGTTTTCCACAGGGTTGTTGTCTCGACACCCGAGATGCGCTTGCCGATCATGGGAGGCCGCACGAGGTTTGAATCCATGAGCCTGACCGAACGCAAGAACCCTCCGTCCAGCATCGAGGCCCTGCGCGTGCCGCCGCACTCGATCGAGGCCGAGCAGGCTGTGCTTGGCGGACTCATGCTCGCACCCGAGTCCTGGGACCGGGTCGCCGACCGCCTCGTCGAAGCCGATTTCTACCGCCGCGACCACCGGCTGATCTTCCGCGCCATCGGCGAGCTGTCCGGCAAGGGCATGCCTTACGATGCGGTGACGCTGGGCGAATGGTTCCACTCGCAGAGCCTGTCCGAGATGGTAGGCGGCAGCGGCTACGTGATCGAGCTGGCCAACTCCACGCCCAGCGCGGCGAACATCACGGCCTACGCCGACATCGTGCGCGAGAAGTCGGTGCTGCGGCAGATGATCGACGCCGGCACCGAGATCGCGGGCGATGCGTTCCAGCCGGAAGGGCGCTCCAGCCAGGAGCTGCTTGAGGAAGCCGAAAAGAAGGTGTTCCACATCGCCGAAGCCGGTGCGCGCGGGCGCAAGGGGTTCGTGTCGATGCGCGCGGCGGTGAAGGACGCCTTCCAGATCCTGCACCACCGCTACGAGAACCGCGGCACGGTCACCGGGCTGACCACGGGATTCATCGATCTGGACGAAATGACCGCCGGCCTGCAGCCGTCCGACCTGATCATCGTCGCGGCGCGCCCATCGATGGGCAAGACCGCGTTCTCGGTCAACATGGCCGAAACCGCCGCCTTGCGTGCAAAGAAGGCGGTGGCGATCTTCTCGATGGAAATGTCCGCCTCGCAGCTGGCGTTCCGACTGATTTCCTCGATGGGCCACATCGATGCGCAGCACCTGCGAACCGGCGACTTGGCCGAAGAGGATTGGCCGCGCGTGACCAATGCGATCACGCTGCTGTCGGAAACCAAGATCTTCATCGACGACACGCCGGCATTGAGCCCGGGCGAGTTGCGCTCGCGTGCGCGTCGCCTGAAGCGCGAGCACGATCTCGGCCTGATCGTGATCGACTACCTGCAGCTGATGCAGGTGCCCGGAACCAAGGAGAATCGCGCCACCGAAATTTCAGAAATCTCGCGTAGCCTGAAGGCCCTCGCGAAGGAACTGAACGTGCCGGTGATCGCTCTTTCCCAGCTCAACCGCTCGCTCGAGCAGCGTGCCGACAAGCGTCCGATGATGAGCGACCTGCGTGAGTCGGGCGCGATCGAGCAGGACGCCGATGTGATCATGTTCATTTACCGCGACGAGTACTACAACCCGGACGGCGGCGAGAAAGGCGTGGCCGAAATCATCATCGGCAAGCAGCGAAACGGCCCCACCGGCACGGTCAAGCTGGCCTTCCTCGGCAAGTACACCAAGTTCGAGAACCTCGCCAGCGGCTATTCGGGCTCATTCGAGTGAGCGCCGCGTTCTCCATGGCGCACGCGCGGACTGCCGGCAATCGGGTTTCGTCGACAACCGGCTCCCGGCGTTTTCCGCACGTGCCGGAAATCTCTGCGCGCGACGCGCACCGTCCGACCCCGGTCGCGGCTGAGGCCTGATGCGCGCAGCCTGCGCCACGATTCATCTGGATGCGCTGCGGGGAAACCTGCGCCGCGTGCGCGAGCTGGCGCCGGGCGCCAAGGTCATGGCCGTGGTCAAGGCCGATGGGTACGGCCACGGACTGGAGCGCGTGGCGCGTGCGCTGGCGGACGCGGATGCGTTCGGTGTGGCCTCGATCGCCGACGGTCGGCGTTTGCGCGCCAGCGGCGCCGCGCAGCGCATCGTGGTCCTGTCCGGCCCGGACGAGGCCGGGGATCTGGCCGAAATGCGGCGGCTGCGCCTTGAAGCGGTGATCCATCACGACGCACAGCTGGAAATGCTGGCGGCGGACACCGGCACGCGTCCGTTGCCGGTGTGGCTGAAGATCGATTCGGGCATGCACCGGCTTGGCTTTCCGCCCGAGCGCGTGCCGGACGTGCATGCGCGCTTGCGCGACCTGCCCGGGGTGGCGGACGAGATCGCGCTGATGACGCATTTCGCCAATTCCGATGTGTTCGACGATGCGCAGACCGCGCAGCAGAT
>JASLGB010000370.1 GCA_030150315.1 Dokdonella sp.
CTCCGAGGCCTCGGCCGCTGCGGCCGGCGTGGATTCGTCGACCGCAGCGGCCGTCTCTGTCGTTTCTGCCGGCGCGGCGCCGACGTCCTTGGCGCGCGCCATGGCGTCGACATCGATATCGGCGGCGGCGACGTCTTCTGCCGGTGGAGTGGCGGAAACCTTCTTTTTCGCCGCTTCGGCTTGGAAGCTGGCCAGCGCGATCAGGACGGCGCAGGCGAGAATGCGGATCGACATCGAGAATCTCCTTGGGACGGGCGCGATGAGGCAGGCGCGCACGCTATCACGCGGCGCTGTATCGATGCTGAGCCGGCGGCTCAGGCGAATGCGGGCGCGCCGACATGCAGCACGAGGTCGGCGCAAAAATGCGCGAGCATTGCGTGCTCCAGTCCGCGCCTCCAGTACAGCCAGCCGAACACGAGGCCGGGGAGGGCGTTGTAGGCGATCACGCGCGTCACGACATCGGGCGTCAGCGGCACCAGCTTGGCGGCCAGCGGCAGATGACCCGCGCCGAACAGCAGCGCGGCAAGTGCGATCGCAACGATCACGATCCATGGTGCGGCCTGCTTGCCGCTGAAACGGCCGAGCAGCCACGCGAACAATCCCATGGTGAAAACGCGCATCTGGACTTCTTCGGCGATCGCGCCGTATGGCGACGCCAGCAGGCCCTTGAGTGCAAACAGGGCGGCTGCTGTGCGTGTCGACGACGAATCGCCAACGGAAGTGCCGACCGGGTTTGCGATCGGTGCGCCGAACACGGCGATCGCGGCGAGCACGAGCAGGCCGGCGCCGGCACCGAGCAGGGCCGCCAGCAGCCATGCCGGCGAGGCCGCTGGCGTGCGGCCATACAGCCTTGCAGCCAGCCATGGCGCCTGCAGGCCAGACCCTGCGCCGAGCTTGAGGCCGGCCCAGGCCAGCAGGAAGCACACGACGCCATTGCCCAGCGATTGCACCAGTACGACCGCCCAGATGGGCAGATGCAGGCTCGCGCTGGCGCTCGTCAGCGCGCCGGGCTGGAGGGCGAGCACATACGGAAACAGCAAGGCCGTGGCCACCGCGCAGGCCGCACCGAGTACGGCAGCGATGCGTCGTTGCGGCGGCGATCGGCTCATTCCGGGTCGTCCTTGACGGGCTTGGGCTTTTCCGCCGGCTTGAGTCGCCCGGCCTTGCGCAGCGCGTCGCGCAGCAGGTATTCGATCTGCGCATTGACCGAGCGCAGGTCGTCATCGGCCCAGCGCTGCACCGCTTCGAGCACGGTGGAACTGATGCGCAGCGGATAGGCTTTCTTTTCGCTCACGGTTTCAGGAAGTCCTGCGCGCCGATCAGAAGCCACGCCGTGAGCGACACGATGGACGCGCCGAGGATCGCGCCGATGGCCTTCTCGCCGAGAAGGCCGAAGTGCTGTGCCATTCCGGCGGCCGCGATGAGTGCGGCGATCAGATAAAGGATGTTGCCGCTGAAGCGCGCGAGCCCGTCGCGGTCGGCCACGCGTTCCTGGCGGACGAAGTTGAGCAGCCCGATGCGCCCGCGGCTGCGCACCATCCACGCGATGCCGGCGATGATCAGCGCGACGGCGGGGGCGAGCCAGTCCGGTCCGGTGTACATGCAGCCTCCTGCAACGAGCGCGCGGTCAGTACAGCGTGCCGGTGTTGACCACCGGCTGGGTTGAGCGGTCGCCGCAGAGCACGACCAGCAGGTTGCTGACCATCGCCGCGCGGCGCTCGTTGTCCAGTTCCACCACGCCGCGCTTGCCGAGTTCGGTCAGCGCCATCTCGACCATGCTGACGGCGCCTTCGACGATGCGTTCGCGTGCAGCCACGATGGCACCGGCCTGCTGGCGCTGCAGCATGGCCTGGGCGATTTCCTGCGCGTAGGCGAGGTGGCTGATGCGCGCTTCGATGACCTCGACGCCGGCTTTGCCGAGGCGTGTCTGGATCTCGTCGCGCAGATGCGCGTTGACCACGTCGCCATGGCTGCGCAGCGACGGAGTGCCGTTGTCGTGCGCGTCGTAGGGATAGCTCTGCGCCATCTGGCGCAGCGCGGACTCGGACTGGATGCGCACGAAGTTCTCGTAGTCGTCGACCTGGAACACGGCTTCGGCCGTGTCCACGACCTGCCATACGACCACGGCGGCGATCTCGATCGGGTTGCCGTCGCTGTCGTTGACCTTCAGCTTGCCGGACTCGAAGTTGCGCACGCGCAAGGAAATGCCGCGGCGCGAATAGAACGGATTGGTCCAGCGCAGGCCGGCCTCGCGCACGCTGCCGGCGTAGCGGCCGAACAGCTGCATGACCTGACCCTGGTTCGGTTGCACCTGGAACAGGCCCTTGGCAAGGAAGCCGAGCGCGCCGATCAACACGACGATGACGCCGATGTGCTGTGGCTGCGGCTTGCCCTGCTGCAGGTCGCCGCCGAGCCAGAAGAAGGCAGCGATGGCGATCGCGATGAAGCCGAAGACCACCGGCAGGCCGGGGATGGAAAACGCGGTGCGCTCGTTCATGGGACTCTCCGGAAAGTGTGGCTAGTAGATATCAAAAACATATCAGTTCACAAGGGGTTCCGGCATGCCGGCGGAGCACTGGCGCGCGTTGTCGCGTCCGGCTGTTGCGCGACAAGGCGGGTTGGCGTGATTCCGGGCAGGGCATGGTCCCGTAGACGGCGGCCCGATTGCGCGATCCTTGCGCTGTGGCGACAGCCCGCCTTGCGTCGGCGTGTGGCGGACGTGAGGCGGCAGTCGGTCGGGCGAGTCCGATCGCGCGGGTCGCTCAGGGCGTGGTTGCGGGTTCCACGGCTTTCATCTCGATGCGGCCAAGCAGGTCGAGTCCGGCGTAGAAGCGCCACGGGTCGCCGTTGCCGGTGGAGAAGGCGATGTGCCCGGCGTCGAAGCCGTCGAGGGCG
>JASLGB010000381.1 GCA_030150315.1 Dokdonella sp.
GTGCCGGTGATGCTGATGATGGGCATTGCCGGCGCCTCCGATCTCGTCGACGGCGGCCGCGAGACCGGTCAGGCCTGGGTCGACGACTACACCGGTCGCTGCTACCACCAGCCCTGCGATGCCTATGGCGCGGACTGGAACCTCGACGGCGCGATGCAGGACATCGACCTGATGTTCGACCTGGGCAAGGATCTGGCCGGCTCGACACGCTGGCCGCAGTGGAAATCCGGTTCGGAGTTCAAGGCGCTGCGTGAGGCCAGCGCCGCGCAGCGTCGCTGATTGGCGGTCGTTCCCATCGCGTCGCCGCGCATCGTCGATGCGCGCTCTTCAGTCGAAGCCGTTGATGAAGATGCGATCGGTATCCAGCTCGAACGCACCGATGTCGGCGCGCAGTCCGAGCACGCGCGGGTGGTCGCCTCCGCGTTGATCGGTGGCAAGGTCGGCCGGATTGGAGCCGCGGTCGATGGCAAGACTGCTGCGGGCCAGGGCATGTGTTCGCGTGGGGCCGCCGTTCCAGGCCAGCGGCAGCAAGCCGGGTGTCGCCGAAACCAGGGTGCCGGCCGGTGGCGTGATCAGGCTGGTGCCGATCAGGTTGTTGCTGCCGGACAGCACGCCGTTGCCGGCGATGTCGTTGGGTATCGCGCTGTCGATGGTGTTGTCGGCGATCAGCGTGCTGCGCAATTCGACGTTGCGCAGCAAGGAGATGCCGCCGCCGTCGACGCGACTGTGGTTTCTGGTGATGGTGGAGTTGTACACCGCCACGGGGGCCGGCGTGATGCCGCTCCCGCCGGTGAACGAGATACCGCCGCCGCTGCCGGTGGCGCCGGCCACGTCCGTGGTGCTTGTCGCCACGTTGGCGGAAATCGTGACATTGCGCAGGTCGACGGCGCCGGCGATCGTGGCGCCGCCTCCGCGCGGTGCGCGATTGCCGGCGATGGTCGAGTTCTGGATCAGGTGTGCACCTTCTCCGCTGCTGCCCTGTTCGCCGGCGGCCAGTCCGCCGCCGCCGTATTTGGTTCCGGTGACTTCGTTCTCGACGATTTCCGATTTGGAAACCAGCAGGCGGAGTCGTGCGAAAGCGCCACCGCCGCCGTCGGAAGAGGTGGAATAGGGCGCGTTGAGCGTGCATCCGCTGATCGTGCTGTTGGTCACTGACAGCACCGGCGCGCTGACGCCGCCACCGCGGCCGTAACCGCTGGACGACATCGGTACATCCACCGCGCAGTTGGACACCTTCATGCCCAGCTCGGGAACGCCGGAAAACAGCGGATTGCCGATCATCAGCGTGCCGGCAGAATGGATGCAGCCGCCCGAGCCGTTCGGCGCCGCCGGCGTGGTGACCACGCTGCCGCCGGAAACGCTGAATCCTTGCAGCAGCAGTGAGCCGGTGCCGGTGTGGTTGAACACGCGGTTTTCGTAGCTGACGCCGGCGGCAATGATGTCGAAGGCGTCCTTGCCCGGCCCGACGATCGACAGATCTTTCTGCGGCAGCACGATCTGTCCCGAAGTCAGCGAGATCGAGGAACACGCCAGCACGCGCAGGTCGATCGTGTCGCCGCTCTGCGCGGCGCCGACGGTGGCGCGCAGGCTGCCCGCGCCGCTGTCATTGCAGTTGGTGACCACGCGCGTCGCGTGCGGTGCCGATGGCAGCAGGCTTTCGAGGCCGTACGCGCGTGCGATGCGCGCGACCTCCGCCGCCGGACGGCGATGCAGCCTCTGCGAGTCGGGCTGGAGCATGAATGCCGCCAGCGCATCGCCATCGACGCCGGCCTGCGCGCTGGAAGCGAGCAGGGCAAGCACGGCGGCTGCCAATGGCCTCGGGCGGAGGCAGCGGGACGATCCAGCGGAGCGAACGGGCATGGGCACCTCCTTCGTGCATAAGCCGAAGCCCCACATTACGCGGTTTCGAGTCCACTCCGGACAGCCATCCGGCACGCGCAGCCAGCACCAGAAAAACCGAAGGAACCGGGCTGGCCGGTTCCTTCGGGCGCCACCGTGCGGGAGAGGGGCGCGCGGTGGCGGTTGCGGTCGGGCCGTCAGGCGGCCCGGGCTTCGGTTTCCGGCGCCGAGGTGCGGATCAGGTGGTCGAACGCGCTGAGTGCGGCCTTGGAGCCTTCGCCCATCGCGATCACGATCTGCTTGTACGGCACCGTGGTGCAGTCGCCGGCAGCGAACACGCCAGCCACCGACGTCTCGCCGCGTGCGTCGACTTCGATCTCGCCGCGGTTGCTCAGGTTGACCGTGCCCTTCAGCCATTCGGTATTGGGCAGCAGGCCGATCTGCACGAACACGCCTTCCAGTTCGACGCGATGCGTTTCTCCGCCCTGGCGATCCTTGTAGAGCAGTCCGTTCACGCGCTGGCCGTCGCCGGTGACTTCGGTGGTCTGCGCCGAGACGATCACGTCGACATTCGGCAGGCTGCGCAGCTTGCGCTGCAACACGTCGTCTGCGCGCAACTTGCTGTCGAACTCGATCAGGGTGACGTGGGCGACGATGCCGGCCAGGTCGATCGCCGCTTCGACGCCGGAGTTGCCGCCGCCGATCACCGCCACGCGCTTGCCCTTGAACAGCGGGCCGTCGCAGTGCGGGCAGTAGGCCACGCCCTTGTTGCGATATTCGTTCTCGCCCGGCACGTTCATCTGCCGCCAGCGTGCACCGGTGGACAGGATCACGGTCTTGGACTTCAGCGACGCGCCGCTGGCCAGCTTGACCTCGATGAAGTCCTCGCCGGGAATCAGCTGCTCGGCGCGCTGCAGGTTCATGATGTCCACGTCGTACTCGCGCACGTGCTGCTCCAGCGCGGTGGCGAGTTTCGGGCCTTCCGTGTGCGGCACCGAGATGAAGTTCTCGATCGACAGGGTATCGAGCACCTGGCCGCCGAAACGCTCGGCCGCGATGCCGGTCACGATGCCCTTGCGCGCGGCATAGATGGCCGCTGCTGCACCGGCCGGGCCGCCGCCGACGACGAGCACGTCGAATGCGGGCTTGGCGTTGATCTTCTCCGCTTCGCGTGCGGCTGAGCCGGTATCGAGCTTGGCGACGATTTCGGCCAGTCCCATGCGACCGTTGCCGAACGGCTGGCCGTTCAGGTAGATCGCGGGCACCGCCATTACTTCGCGCTGCTCGACTTCGTCCTGGAACGCCGCACCGTCGATCGCGACGTGCTGGATGTCGGGATTCAGCACGGCCATCAGGTTCAGCGCCTGCACCACGTCGGGGCAGCTCTGGCACGACTGCGAGAAATAGGTTTCAAAGCGCAGCGCGCCTTCTGGCGCGGTCACCTGCAGCTCGCGCACCTGCTGCTGCAGGTCCGCATCTTCCTTCGAGGGATAGCCGCCGACCTGGAGCAGGGCCAGCACCAGCGAGGTGAATTCGTGGCCGAGCGGCAATCCGGCGAAGCGCAGGTGCACGCTGCCGTCGTCGCGCGCAATCGCGAACGAGGGGCGGCGCACGCCGTCCTGGGTGTCTTCCACCAGCGTGATCTTGTCCGACTGCGCGACGATGTCCTGCAGTAGTTCGCGCATCTCGCGCGCAGTGTCGCTGTCGTCCAGCGCGGCGACCAGCTGGATCGGACGGGTCAGGCGCTCGAGGTAGGCCTTGAGCTGGGTCTTGAGGGTTTCGTCCAACATGGCGTCAATCTCCACTTCGGGCAAAGAGTGGCCTTCCACCACGCAGGTGGAGGCGGCTATGAGGGGGAAGCAGACCGCAATCCGCCGCGACGGACTCCGGTCTGCTGCCACCGCGTTCCCCGACGAGCCGGGGAGGTGCGTGCCGGGCAGGGTTCCCTTCCCCGCGAACGGGGAAGGGAATGTTCCGGCTGCAGCAGGATTCAGATCTTGCCGACCAGGTCCAGCGACGGCGCGATCGTCTTGTTGCCTTCCTTCCACTTCGCCGGGCAGACCTCACCCGGGTGGCTGGCGACGTACTGCGCGGCCTTGAGCTTGCGCAGGGTTTCGGTCACGTCGCGGGCAATCGCGTTGTCGTGGATTTCCAGCGTCTTGATGACGCCATCCGGGTTGATGACGAAGGTGCCGCGCAGGGCCAGGCCTTCTTCCGGGATATGCACGCCGAAGGCGTTGGTCAGCTGGTGGGTGGGGTCGCCGACCAGCGGGAACTTGGCCTTGCCGACGGCCGGCGAGGTTTCGTGCCACACCTTGTGCGAGAAGTGCGTGTCGGTCGTGACGATGTAGACCTCGGTCTCCAGCTTCTGGAACTCGGCGTAGTTGTCGGCCGCGTCCTCGACTTCCGTCGGGCAATTGAAGGTGAAG
>JASLGB010000260.1 GCA_030150315.1 Dokdonella sp.
TCTTTTCCTACTACACCTCCCGCGGGCCGCGCTCAAACAGCGGGCAGTTCCTGGCGAAGCCCAACATCACCGCGCCTGGCACCGACATCCTCGCGGCCTACATGGCCGGCGCGGGCGGTGCCACCGCCACGGCATTGTCGAACGGCACCTCGATGTCGAGTCCGCACATCGCCGGATCGGCCCTGCTGCTGCGCGCAGTGCAGCCGGACTGGACGCCGACCGAGATCCGCTCGGCGATGAACATGACCGCGCTCACCGAAAACCTGGTGCGCGCCGATGGCAGTCCGGTCGATACCTGGGATCTGGGTTCCGGCCGCATCGACCTGACCCGCGCGGCGCTGAGCGGACTGGTGCTCGATGAGACGACGGCGAATTTCCTCGCGGCCAATCCGGCCAGAGGCGGCGTGCTCGCCAACCTCAACCTGGCCGAGTTCACCAGCGCGAACTGCGCCACGACCTGCACGTTCTCGCGCACGCTGCGCAGCACGTCCGAGGCGGCGCAGTCGTATCTGGCGACGGTCGGCGGCCCGTTCGCGTCCGCAGTGACGGTTACGCCGGCCGAATTCACGATCGAAGCCGGCGCCACGCAGGTGATCGAGGTGACGGTGGACGGCGCGACGCTTTCCAGCGGGTGGAACTTCGGCCAGTTGCTGCTGGCTCCGCAGGCGCTGCCGCCGGAAGAAGACACGGACACCGTGTTCAAGGACGGCTTCGACGGTGCGCAGGAAGTGCCCGAGCCGGAACTCGGCCCGACCTTGCGCCTGCCGATCTCGATCCGGCGCTGAGCCACGGCGCGGCGGGGCAGGGGCCCCGCCGCGCGTTCGGCCACGGACTATCCGCGCTGGGTCCACGCGCCTATGATCGCCGGATGCGCGTCGCCACCGACCACTTCCCGAGTGCCTTGCCGAGCCGTTTTGCCTGGCTCATGGGCCTGCACGCCGAGAACTATCACCGCCTTGCGCGGCTGTTCGCACCGGCGGCGCTCGCGCTCGGCAGCTATCGCTCCTCGCTTGACGACGGACTCGACCTGCGCCTTGACGTGCTCGAGCGGCATCGCTACACGCTCGACCTGCATCTGACCTACCAGTTCGTCGACATGCACACCGGCGAGGCCGCGCCGTCGGCGCAGTTGCGCATGTATCACGACGCGCACATGGCCGAAGTGATCGATTGCCGCGCCGATCGCCGGCTGATCCGCGCGATCGGGCCGCTGCTCCCCGCGCGCGATGAGTTCCAGCGCCGCGTGCGCATGGGTTCGTTCCTCAATCGCTGGCTTGAATACCTGGCCGAGCAAGGCCATTCGATCGGTACGCTCGAACCCTGCTGAAGCCGCGCCGGGGTCGGATCTTCCGCAAGCCGCAAACTGCTTTCGACGGTCGCACGCCCACGATTCCTGCCGCGATGCCGCGCATGGCTTTGTCCGCGCGCGCAGGCCGCGATGGTCGGACTCGGGTTCGCGGCAGTGCAACCGGCCGCAGCGAACCTGAGGCGGATCGGCGGCAATCGATCCGCTCAGGATTCGACGCGTGCGTTGAACTCGCCATCGGCGACGCGCACACGCAAACGGCTGCCTTCGACCGCCTGCGTGCGGGAGCGCACCACGCGGCCGCTGTCGCCGTCGAGCACGATGGCGTAGCCGCGTTCCAGCGTGCCCAGCGGACTGACGGCCTGCAGCGCACGCGCCAGTTCGGCGAGGCGCGAGCGGCGCTGTTCGAGCGAGCGCAGCATGCCGTCGCGCAGCCGCTCGACCTGTCGGCCGAGCAGCGCCGCGTCGCGCCCGATGCGCGCGGACGGATGCAGGGCGATGAGGCGCAGCTGCGCGCGTTGCAGGCGGCTGCTGCGTCGTTCCGTTGCGCGCTGCAGGCGTTCGATCAGCCGTTCGCGCGCCTGCGCCAGTCGGTCGCGCGCACGCGCCAGGCGTGCCTGCGGATGCTGCGCGTTCAGGCGCGCGGTGAGGTGGTCGATCCGTTGCGTGCGGGCTTCCAGCAGACGCTGCATGCGTTGTCGCAGATGCACGCCGTCGCGACGCAGCGCGCGTGCGATCGCTTGCGCATCCGGCACCAGCAGTTCGGCAGCAGCCGACGGCGTGGGCGCGCGCAGGTCCGCGGCGAAATCGGCAATGGTGAAGTCGATCTCGTGGCCGATCGCCGACACGACGGGAATCGCGCTGGCGCGGATGGCACGGGCGACGTCTTCGTCGTTGAAAGCCCAAAGATCTTCCAGCGAGCCGCCGCCGCGCGTGAGCAGCAGCACGTCGTGGCGGCCGGCACGCGAGGCCGCCTGCAGCATCGCGATGATGGCGGGCGGTGCCTCCTTGCCCTGCACCGGCACCGGCAGGATTTCCACGTCGGCCATCGGGAAGCGGCGCGCGATGACGCTGAGGACATCGCGCACCGCGGCGCCGGAAGGCGAGGTGATCACGCCGATGCGCCGCGGCAGCGCCGGAATGGCGCGCTTGCGATCCGCATCGAACAGACCTTCGCCGGCGAGCCGGCGCTTGAGTGCTTCAAAGGCGCGTTGCAGCGCACCTTCGCCGGCTTCTTCCATGGATTCGACGATCAGCTGGAACTCGCCGCGCGCCTCGTACAGGCTCACGCGCACGCGCGCCAGAACGTGCTGGCCATCGG
Organism: Dokdonella sp.; assembly: GCA_030150315.1. GTDB lineage: Bacteria > Pseudomonadota > Gammaproteobacteria > Xanthomonadales > Rhodanobacteraceae > Dokdonella_A. The sequence continues at coordinate 2,628 of JASLGB010000260.1, forward strand.
CGGGGCGGAAGCGCAGCCAGGTGCTCTTCGGCCGGAACATCGCGCAGCGCACCTGCGCACCGGCATCCTTCAGCGTGAAATACAGGTGGCCGGAAGCCGGTCGCGCGAGATTGGAAATCTCGCCTTCGATCCAGATCAGCGGCAGGCTGTCTTCCAGCAGATCGCGCACGAAGCGCGTGAGGGTGCTCGGCGTGTACCCGTCGGGACGACGCGCGGGGAATTGGGTTTCCGGCATGCGCCTATTGGATCACACACGGGCGCCGTGGACGATGCCGTCGTCGCGGCGCAATGCCGGGCCGGCGGCTTTGCGCGGCCGGTCATCGGTCACCGCTCCAACCGCCGCCAAGGCACGCCTATACTTCCGCCATGAAGAGTCTTTCCGACCTGGGCGAAGCCTATTTCCGGCTTGAGGAATCGTTGCCGCCGCGCAAGGCGGCGACGGAAACCTCGTTTCGCGCCGATCCCCGATCGCTGCGGCAATGGCTGGACAGTCTTCCGATGGCCAATCTGCAGGCCTCGGGCGCGGAAATGCTCGATGGCGTGCGGCGCCTGAACCATCTTCGCATCGACCCGCTGCCGCGCCTGCAGGCTCTGGAGACCTTGCGGCCGGTATTGCTGACGCTGGCGGAAGCGGCGGCACAGCAGGTTTCCGGATCCAGC
>JASLGB010000438.1 GCA_030150315.1 Dokdonella sp.
CCTGGCGCGGCTCAAGCAATGGGTGGCGCAGCGCCGCGCCGCCTTCCTCGGCGAGAAGCTGGCGGTGAAGCTCGATCCGCCCAAGGGCATGCTGCTGCTCGGTGTGCAGGGCTGCGGCAAGAGCCTCGCCGCAAAGGCCACTGCCGGCGGCTTCGGCGTGCCGCTGCTGCGGCTGGATTTCGGCACGCTCTACAACAAGTACCACGGCGAAACCGAGCGTAACCTGCGCGAGGCCCTGAAGAGCGCCGAGCAGATGGCTCCCTGCGTGCTGTGGATCGACGAGATCGAGAAGGCGCTGGCCGGCGGCGGCGATGCCGACGAGGGCGTGTCGCGCCGCGTGATGGGCTATCTGCTGACCTGGATGGCCGAACGCAAGGCGCCGGTATTCCTCGTCGCCACCGCCAACGATGTCAGCGCGTTGCCGGCCGAGCTGCTGCGCAAGGGCCGCTTCGACGAGATCTTCTTCGTCGACCTGCCGGACGCGGCGACGCGCGAGGACATCTTCCGCCTGCATCTGGCGCGCCGCGACCTGCGCGCCGACGGCTACGATCTGGCCGCCCTCGCCGCCGCCAGCGAAGGCTATTCCGGTGCCGAGATCGAGCAGATCGTGGTCGCCTCGCTGTACGCCGCGGCAGCCGAACGCAACGCGCCGACGCAGGAACAATTGCTGCACGAGACGCGCGCCACGCGCCCGCTGTCGGTGCTGATGGCCGAGCGCGTCGCCGGCCTGCGCGAATGGGCGCTCAGTCGCACGGTGCCGGCGGATTGAACGCGGTCTGCCCTTGGGGCCGGGCGGCCCAGGCATCGGAGAATGCGCGGCAGGATCGAGTTGACACGAAAGGGAGAGGGGAGCATGGCAAAGCGCATCGCGCTCGCGCTGGCGGGAAGTCTGGTGGTCGCATCGTTCGGCGCGCAGGCGCAGGCGCAGGCCGATGCCGAGACGCAGCGCCTGATGGAATGGCAGGCGCAACAGGTACGGGCGTTGCAGGCCGAACAGGCGCAGGCGCAGGTGAAAGTTGATGCGATGGAACGCGAGCAGCAGGCGTTGCAGCCGCTGTTGAAGGCGCTGCTGCTGGCCGAGACGGACGCCGAGCGGCAGGCCCTGTTGCAGCAGGTCGCGGCGATCAACCCGGCCTTGGCCGACGAGTACCGGGTGGCGCTGAACATGGCGCCGGCCTCGCCCTGATGCCGTCGCCGCGCCGTGCGGCGATGCTGTCCTGCGATCGCGCCGGTTTCAGCCGGCAGCGGTGGCCAGCAACTGCCGCACGATGTAGTCCTCGGCGAATCCGCGCATCGAGAAGCCCTGGATGAAACCGCAGTGGCCGCCGTGCGGCGCGATGTCCAGCGCCACGCCGGCGGGCAGCGACAGAGTGTGCAGATCGGCCACCGGGATGATCGGATCGTCGGCGGCAGCGAGGATGTGCGCGGGCACGCGCAGCGTGGCCAGCGTGTCGTCGGCGATCGAGTAGCCGTCCAGATAGGCTTCCAGAGTCGGAAAGCCGGTATGGCGCAGCACCAGTGCGCGCGTCAGGTCGCGCAGGCTGCCGGCGAATTCGTCCGGCGTGAACAGCTCGGCATCCGGGAAAAGGCGTTGCTTGCGCAGCAGCGAGCCACGCCATTTGTGCAGGAAATAGCGCTCGTAGAAGCGCGGCGCGTCTTCCAGCGCATACAGGCCCGAGCGCGGATTGACCAGCGGGCACACGGCGATCACCCGCTCCAGCGCAATGCCCGCCTCGGGCGCGCGCAATGCGACGCGCAGCGCGAAGTTGCCGCCCAGCGAATAGCCGGCCAGTGCGAGGCGCGGCGTCGGGAAGGTCCGCGCGATCGCGGCCACCGCGCCGACGACTTCGTCGAGGCGGCAGGAGTGGAACAGATCGCGATTGAGGTGATGGGTGTCGCCGTGATCGCGGAAATTCAGGCGGAACACGTCGAAACCGGCGCCGAGCATGCGCGCGCCGGTGTGCAGCATGTAGGTCGATCGCGCGCTGCCTTCCCAGCCGTGCAGCAGCACGACCAGTCCGCGTGCGGCCGGCAGGGCGGATTGCGCGTTGTGGAACCCCTGCAGGCGCACGCCGTCGCCGCAATCGAGCACATGCGGAGTCGCGGCGCGGTCGAAACGGTTGCCGAGCAAGGCGCGCCAGCGGCGCGGGCCGGTCGAGGCGAGCACCGATTGCACATGCGGGTTGCGCAGCGCGCGCGGCGGCCGGAAGTCGGCGGCGTTCATCGCCTCAGTCGCCGTAGCCGAGCACCTGCACGATGCGCGTGCGGCTTTCCTCGGCCATGCGGCGGCGCGCGTCCGGCGTCGGCGCAACGGCGTCGAGATAGTGGATTTCGGCGTCCAGTGGCGGCCCGCCGACCAGGCGCAGGAAGTTGCTGAAGAAACTCTCCTTGACGCCGAACGGCACGCCCGGATCCTGCCGTCCATCGCGGCCGTAGCGCAGCGCCACCGGCTGCACCGGCACGTCGGCATCCAGCGCGGTCTGGAAGATGCGCGCATGGAAGGTGCCGACCTTGCCGCCGTGGCCGCTGCCGCCTTCCGGGAACACGCCGACCGGATTGCCGGTGCGCAGCCGCTCGACCACGCTGGCCATCACGCTGGCCAGAGAGTCGGTGCTGCCGCGGCGATGGAACAGGGTGCCGCCGCGTGCCGCCAGCCAGCCGACGAAGGGCCATCCGGCGATCTCGCTCTTGGCCACGAAGTTGACCGGGCGCTGGCTGTGCATCAGCACGATGTCGAGCCAGGAAATGTGGTTGGCGACGTACAGCACGGCGCCCGGCAGCGGCTCGCCGAAGCGGCGGATGCGGAAGCCGAAGATGCGGATGAGGCGTGCCGACCACCAGCGGATCGCCGCCTTGTCCAGCGTGCCGTCGCCGATGCGCAGGCGCGACAGCGGCGGATTGAGCGCAAACAGCGCCAGGGGAACGGCGATCAGCGCATGCAGCAAAAGCTGCGGAATGCGCACGGCGTAGCGCAGCAGGCGCAGGCGATCACGCGGGAGGATTGGGGCGGAGGATTCGGCGGCGCGACTCATGCGGCAATGGTAACGGAAGAGTGGTGCGCTGCCGCATGCCCGGGTGCGATGCGATTCACGACTGGTAGCGCGATTCGATCAGGTCGATTTCGCGCACCAGCTTGCGCGCCACGTCGTCCGAAAGGCGGTTGCGGCGCGCCAGTGCGAAGATCTCGTCGCGCTCGGCGCGCAGCGCGGCCAGCCGCAGCGAGCGTTCGGCCTCGTCGGCCTTGCGCAGCTGTTCCGCGCCGATATTGGTGTCGTCGTCGGCCAGACGGCGCTGGTACAGCGCCATCACTCGCGTGGCGGCGCTGGCAAGGATGTCCGCGTCCCTGACGGCGGTGGCGGCCGGCATGTCCTGCCGGCGCCGTTCGAGTTCGGCCAGTGCCGCCTTTGCCGCGGCTCGCCGCGCGAGGTACTCCGCGCGCACATGGCCCGGTTCCGCCGGCCCCTCCAGCCCGACCAGCAGGCGCGGCAGGCCGAAGCTGGCCACCACCAGCGACAGAAGCACCACGGCCGCGGCGAGAAAGATGGCCAGATCGCGCGCCGGGAACGGACTGCCGTCCGGCAGCAGCAAGGGCAGGGTCAGGACGCCGGCCAGCGTGATCGCGCCGCGCACGCCGGCCAGCGACGTGGCCGCCACCAGCCGCCACGACGGCTGCTGCGACTCCGCTCCGCCCTTACGCGCCGCCACCAGGCGATGCACGCGCAGCGACACCCACACCCACGCCAGCCGCAGCAGCGCCAGACCGACGTTGATCGCCAGCGCATACAACAGCAGCCACCATGGATTGAGATGGCCGCTCTGCGCGACCGAATCGGTGGCGCGCGCGAGGATGCCGGGCAGTTGCTCGCCCAGCAGCACGAACGCGATACCGTTCAGCGCAAACTGCACCGCATCCCAAACCGCCGTGCGCTGCACGCGTGTGGACGCCAGTGCCACACCGGTCAGTTCCACGTAACTGGTGGTGATGCCGGCAGCGACTGCTGCCAGGATGCCGGACGCGCCCAGATGCTCGGCCGCCAGATACGCGCCGAACGGTGTCAACAGACTGACCAGGATCGGCAAGCCCGAATCCTGACCGACGCGGCGCGTGATCGCCGAGTGCGCCTTGCTGATGCCCAGCGCGACCGTCGCACCGATCGACACGCCACCCAAGGCCAGCCATAGAAACGTCAGCGAAGCCGACAGCGGCGAGAAATGGCCGGTCATCGCCGCGACGACGGCAAAGCGGAAGCAGACCAGACCGGACGCATCGTTGAGCAGCGACTCGCCTTCCAGCACGTGCATCAGGCGACGCGGTACCGGCACGCGCGCGGTGATCGACGACAGCGCCACCGGATCGGTCGGCGACACGATCGCGGCCAGCGCAAACGCCACTGCCAGCGGCATTGCCGGAATCATCCAGTGCACCAGCAGCCCGATGCCGACCACCGTCACGATGACCAGCCCGAACGCCAGTTGCAGGATCGCGCGTGCATCCTG
>JASLGB010000439.1 GCA_030150315.1 Dokdonella sp.
GCGGCACCCGAGCAGTTCGTTGGCGACACCGCGGGTGTCGCGACCGATGTGTACGCGCTCGGCGTGGTCCTGTTCGAACTGGTCAGCGGCGCGCTGCCTTACGAATTCGACCGCGGCGACCTCGCCGCTGCCGAGCGCGCCGTCCGTGAACGCACACCGCAGACTCTGGTGCAAGCCCTGGCCCGCGATGGCGCGGCGACCGCGCTGAACCGCCTGCGATCGCGCGGGACGAGCCAGTCCGCCTTCCGCAAGGACGTGCGCGGCGACCTCGGGCGCATCCTCGAAAAGGCGCTGGCGAAGGAGCCTGCGCGACGCTACGCCAGCGTGCAGGCATTCGCCGACGATCTATCGCGTTGGCTCGACGGCGCGCCGGTCCATGCCGTCGGCGACGCCTTCGGCTATCGCCTGCGCAAGTTCATCGGACGCAACCGCATCGCGGTGATGTTTGCGCTGCTTGCACTCGCCGCGGTGATCGGCGGTCTGGCGACGACGATCTGGCAGATGCGCGAGGCACAGGTCCAGCGCGACGATGCGCTCGCCGCGGCGCGGCGATCGGATGCCACGCGCGGCTATCTGATGCTGATGTTCCGCAACGCGGCCGGCAGCAAGGACGCGACCCAAGTCAACGTGCGTGAAGTGTTCCGCTCGGGTGCCGAGAAACTGTTCGATGAGTTCCGCAACGACCCCGAGTCCGGCCAGACCACGGCGCTGATGCTGAGCGACCTCTACCTTCAGCTCGGCGACGCGGAGGGAGCAAGACCGCTGCTGGAGCGCCTGCTGAAATGGCCCGGCATCGACACCAACCCGGATGTCCAGGCCAATGCACGCTACAACCTTGCGCAGGTGGAACTGGTGCGGGGGGCCGTCGACCACGCACGGGAACTGCTCGACCAGGCACAGGCCTGGTGGGTCGGGCGTCCGGGCAATGCACGCCTCCTGCTCAATGAAAGCCGCTCGGCGCAGGCCAAGATCGAGCGCGCCGAAGGCAAGGTGGATCAGGCTATCGAGACCCTGAGCACGTCCATTGCCGAACGCCGCGCGCTGGTCGGCGAGGACGATTCCGATGTCGGCAACCAGCTCAACACGCTGGCCAATGCACAGATCGAAGCCGGCTTGTACGAAGAGGCCGAAGAGACCGCCGACCAAGCCATCGGCATCTTCAAGCGCCTCGGCGAGGGCGATTCGGACGGCGGCCTCGCCGCGCTCAACACGCGCGCCAACGCGGCGATGATGACAGGCCGCAACGAACAGGCACTGCACGACTACCAGCACGCCGCCGAGATGACGCGCGCGCTGTACGGCGCAACGACCAAGCTTGCGGCCTTGCAGAACAACGTCGGCGTCTCGCTCACGCGAGTGGGCCGCCATGAGGAAGCACTGCCCGCCCTTGAGGAGTCGAATCGACTTGCGCGCGAGCAGAGTGGCGAACGCAGTCCGCTGTCCGTCATCGCACGCGTCTCGCTGTCCGAGTTGCTGTCCAGCCTTGGCCGCATGCAAGATGCCGAGCGGCTGGCTCAGGAAGCACTCGAGATCGCCCAGAAGGACTATCCGAAGAACGTGAAACTGCTCGGCAGCGCCTATCGCGCCCGCGCCACGCTGCGACTGGCGCAGAACCGGGATACCGAAGCGCGCGCCGACCTGGATCAGGCAACCACGCTGCTGCAGACGACCGGGCGAGCGGGCGCGGCCTACATCCGTCTGATGGAGCCGTTGCGCGCACGACTGGAGAAGAAATGACCGGGCACCACCCACACGAGGCCGACCACGCGACCTTGCGCCTCCTGCGCGATGCACTGGATCTGGACAGCGGGATCGAGCGCGAGCGTCTGCTCGCCGAACGCTGCGCCGACGACCCGGACTTGCTCCGGAAGGTGCGCGAGATGCTGCAGCGGATCGATGCCGAACCGGATGCCGAAATGGAGATGGCCGACTCCGATCCCTTGGCAGGCACCTGCCTCGGCCCGTTCCGCGTGCTCGAACGCATTGGCCAGGGCGGCATGGGCGTGGTCTACCGCGGCGAACGCGAAGGCGGCGATTTCAGCCAGGAGGTTGCACTCAAGCTGACCCGGCGCGGTTTTGATTTCGACGACATCCGCGCCCGCTTCCTGCGTGAGCGGCGCATCCTGGCGCGGCTGGACCATCCCAACCTGGCCCGTTTCATCGACGGCGGCGTCAGCGCCGAAGGACGCCCCTGGTTCGCGCTCGATTTCGTTCGCGGCGAACCGATCACCCGCTGGTGCGACGCCCAGAAACTTTCCGTGCGGTCGCGGGTGCGACTGTTTCTGAACGTCTGCAACGCCGTGCAGTACGCGCACACACAGCTTGTGGTTCATCGCGACCTCAAACCCGGCAACATCCTCGTCGACACCGACGGCCGCGTGCGCCTGCTCGACTTCGGCATCGCACGGCTGCTTGCCGATGAAGGCGGTGCAGCCGCATCCACCACGATCGGACAGCCCGGCCTGTTGACGCCCGAATACGCCGCGCCCGAACAGTTCACCGGCGAATCCGCCGGGGTGGCAACCGATGTGCATGGACTGGGCGTGGTCCTGTACGAACTGATTGCCGGCGTGTTGCCCTATTCGGTCGACCGCCACGACCTGATCGCGGCCGAGCGCACGATCCGGGAACTGCCGCCGCAATCGTTGACCCAGGCCATCGCGCGCGGCGGAATGCAGGAACAGGGCGAGCGCCTGCGCGCACGCGTCGCCAACCTGCCGGCCTATCGCAAGACCGTCAGTGGCGATCTCGCCCGCATCATCGACACCGCGATTGCGAAGGAGCCGGAACGGCGCTACGCCAGCGTGCAGGCCTTCGCCGACGATCTGTCGCGCTGGCTCAACGGAACACCGGTGCGCGTCTCCGGCAACGCATTCGGCTACCGTCTACGCAAGTTCGTCGGACGCAACCGCATTGCCGTGGCGCTCGCGGCGCTCGCGGCCTTCGCCGTCGGTGCGGGCATGGCCGCGACGATCTGGCAGATGCGCGAGGCGCGTGTCCAACGCGACGCCGCCGAAGCCTCCGCGCGCAGCGCCGAAGCCGTGCGTGACTACGTGATGCTGCTGTTCCGGGACGCCGCGGAAAAGCGCGCCGGCAGCGATCAGACGGCGCGCCAGATGTTGCGCAACGGGGCGGCGAAGGCCGTGGCGCACCTGGAGGAGGCCGGCAAGGATGGGCTTTCGACCGTGCTTGCACTGGCCGAGCTGTACGCGACGATGGATGACATGGAGGGCT
>JASLGB010000440.1 GCA_030150315.1 Dokdonella sp.
CCAGATCTACGATCTGGACTTCGGCGCAATGATGCTGAACCAGAACATTTCTTCCGTGGTCACCTACACGGCGAATACGAATCACATCGCGCAGGAACAGGCCTACTACGATCGGAAGAGCTCGGCGCGCTCGCAGACATCGCGCTCGGCGAGCCTTGGTCGCGTCGATTTTTCGGTGTCCTACGAACGGCCGGTTTCCGATGACGTCCGCCAGCGCTTCATCTCCGCGATCCGCAAGGCCAACGGTGATCGCATCGCATCCCTGATCGATGCGAGCTTTTCTTCCCGCAGCGTACAGGACTCGTTCGCGGATCTTGCTTCTCCTTATGGTCTGCGCGCGGACGACTACGGAGACGTGTTCACGGCCTATCTGGTGACCATGTGGATGGTGGCCAATCAGGCGGCCGCGCCGTCTCCGAGTGCCGTGCGGGCGGTCAATGCGCAGACGCACGCAACGCTCGCACAGTCGGGTTTGCAGGGCAGCCGACGCGAGCGTCAGATGACTGCCGAACGCATGATGTACGAGCTGGTTTCAGCGACCTACGGGAGCGACGAGGCCCGGCGCGTCGGTGACGCTGCGACACTGGCGCGAATGGCAACACTGGCCCGCGCCAAATTCCTCGATTCGGGTCTGGATCTGCAGGCGATGGCCATCGGCGATGGCGGAATGGTGCGGATACGGTAATTGTCCATGTCGAGCTCGCGGATACATGCGATCGGGATTGGCGATGTCGCCGCCGGTGGCGCACTGGCGCCGGGAACCCTTGCGCGCAGCAGGAGTGCATGCAATTTCGATATCGACATGCGAGCCGCGTTGTGCAGCGATAGGCGTCGGGCACGCGATCTGGTGATCGTGCAGCGGATGCTGGCGTGGGTGTTTTTCGCTTCGGGCATGATCGTTCCGCTCGCGGCCAACGCCCAGATCGATCCGATGATCGGGTCGGACATGCTCAGCGCGACGCTGCAAACGATGAATTCGTACAACACGCAGCAGACCACCATTGACGACACGCGCACGCACGACCGCGACGTGTATCTGCGGCGGTCGGAAGGGCGCGTCGATTCCACAGCGACCGGCTCTGCGAAGTCTGGTGAATTCGGCATCGGCAATGATCCGGAAGCATCGGCGCAAGCGCGTCGCCGTTTCATCGACTCGATCCGTCGCAACAGCGGCGATCAGGTCGCTCGGCTGATCGATGCCGATTTTTCCCGCCGTGGTGTGCGCGAGGCGTTCCGCGAGGTTGTCGGTCGCAGCGGCTTGCGCAGCGACGATTACGCCGACGTGTTCGCGGCGTGGGTGGTGACCCTGTGGATGGTCGCCAATCGCGCTCCCGAACCTGACGTCGGGCGCGTCCGCGCCGTATCCGCCCAGACCCACCGGATGTTTGACGGCAGCGCTTCGCCGGGCGATGCGCGCGAGCGCCAAATCGCGGGTGAAACGATGATGTACGAACTGGCCGCTGCAACGTTTGGAAAGCGTGAGGCCGAGCGCGTCGGAGACTCGGCCACGCTCGACCGCATGGCCCAGCTTGCGCGCCGGAAGTTCCTGCATTCGGACATGGACCTGACCCGAATGGTCCTGACGGACGCGGGCCTGGTGAGGCGATAGGTGGCGCATGGATCAGCAGACGTTCTTGCCGGTGCTGCGCCTGCGGAAGTGCGGCGGAGATTCATGCTTCCTCAAGGACGAGTCAACCGTGATTCACGGTCTCGTGGATCAAGATGACCGGAAGTGGGAACCGAGGAGGCAGTCATGAACCCGATCATCCGCAGTGAAGCCGCCCTCGTCCGTCAGGCGCTGCTTGCGATCTTGTGCGCAACGGGATTGCTTGCGACGTGTGCGGAGGCGCGCGCGCGGTGTGTCGAATGCGCCAACCAGATGATGAGTGCGACGCTGCAAGGCAACATCACCTACAACCGCGAGACCACGCGCGTTCGCGAAGACACACGGCGCGAACTCCAGCGTCTGCGCGGCAATGCCGGCAGCAGTGCGCTCGGCGCAGGTGCCAACCCGTCTGCTCGGCGGCCGATCGGGGATCGTCTGGAAGACGAACTGACGGATTCGCTTGCCAGCGAGTTCGAGCGCCGTCTTGTCGCCGATGGCAAGCCGCAGGCAGCTGCCTGGTATACCGGTGCGCTGAGGAGTCTCGGTGGTTCGCTCGGGCGCCGCTATCCCGAATACCAGCGGCGACAGCGGGGTGACGGTCAGGCGAAAGCGGATGCCTGGTACCTGTCGATGGATCGAAGCGAAGCGCGCAGCTATCTCGACGAAGTTCGCTGATGTTCCTCCGGGATGACGACGGCTTTGTGGCCAGGTGACGACATGAATCAGGGCGGGAATCCACAGATGCTTCGCAAGCCCTCAATTGCCGCCGCCGTTGACCGCCGCCTCGGCGTGTTGCTGGCTTGGTCACTGGTGATGGCGGTATCCCTTCCCGTTGCGGCGCAGGACTGGGAGCGGCGTCGCGCCGAGTCGATGGTTGCCGAGGATATCTCGGGCCTGTCGACCTGGACACGCGATGCGGGGGATCGCACGTCGGCGGGATCGGCCGCCTACGGCGACGAGTACGCGACAGACGAGACGCTCGATGAGTTCCGCCTGCGGTTCGACCCGCGGGTCTCCGAGGAGGCGCGGATGGACTACCTGCGCACCATTCGGCAGACCTATGGAGACCGCATCGCGTCGGCGTTCGAGGCCGAATACGAGCGGAAGGGCGTTCGGCGGGCGTTCGCCGAGATCGTCGGCCCCTACGGCCTGCACGGGGATGACTATGGCGACGTGTTCGCCGGTTACGTGCTTGCGATGTGGATGATCGCCAACCAGACCGTGCCGCCCGACCCGCGATCGGCCCGCGCGGTGGCCGAGCAGGCGCGCTGGATATTGGGCCAGCACGGATTGCAGCGCAGTTGGCGCGATCGCCAGTACGCGGCCGAGTCGATGATGTACGAGACGGTGTCGGCCATCTATGGCAGGCAGGAGGCCGAGCGTGTCGGCGACGTGGAAACGCTGGATCGCATGTCCGCATTGGCCCGGCGCAAGTTTCTTCGCTCGAACATGGATCTGACCGAAATGGTGCTCAGCGACGAAGGGCTGGTCAGGCGATGACAGGCAAGGCGTCGAGGGCGGGGTTTCGGGCATGACACAGGCCAAGACGGATTTCGACGGCGGAGAATTCCTGCGCACGCGACGCATGGTGTTGCGCGGCTTCCGCCTCGCGGATATTCCTGCTTTGACGGCGCTGAACTCCGAGCCGGAAGTGGCACGCTGGTCGCTGGATCCCTGCCCAACGGACTATTTCGGTCTGGCCAAGATCGTGATCCGGGCCAACGAGTGCTACCTGCTCAATCCCGGGTTGGGCGCGTGGCACGCGAGCGACCACGAAGGAAACTTCGTCGGCATGTTCACCTTGGCGCCGTCGTCGGAAACCGGCGAGATCGAGATCGGCACGCGCCTGATGCCCGCGACTTGGGGGCGGCTGTATCCGGTCGAGGGCGGTCGCGCGCTGTGTGAGCATGCGTTCGCGACGCTGCGCCTCGAACGCATCGTCGGCATGTGCCACCCGCGAAACGTCGCCGTGCCGGCCATCCTGCGTCGCCTGGGTTTCCGCAAGGACGGCGAGGCGGAGTATTTCGGTGGCGTCGGCTTGCGCTTCGTGCTGGATCGGGACGCCTGGGAGCGTGCGCAGCAGCGTCGCGGCAAGGCGCTTGAGGCATAGGCGCGATGCGCAGGATGTGCAAAAGCTGCACGAAGGCCGGCATCCTCATCGGTTAGTGTTGGTACAAGGTCCGGTGCGCACTGGCGAACCGGCGGATACGCAAGAAGGAGAGCACGATGGTTTCGGGACGCGACGACGACACGCTGGACAATCCGTTTTCGGTTGGAACCGACCCGGAACTTTCGGTGCAGGTGCGCAGGGAGTTGCTCGATACGCTTCACGCACGCACGCATTACGACAAGGCGACGGCCAACCAGGAGCTGGATCAGCGCGATGTGCACGAGGACTTCCGCCTCCAGTTCGGAGAGATCGGGCTGGCGCCGGACAACCTGCCGGACTTGCTGGCCGGGCACCTGATCGCGATGTGGTGCATCGTGCACGGTGCCGCGCTTCCCGACGCAGGGGTCGCGCGCGCCTTGTCGCGGCAGTTCGAGGACCAGATCGCAGGCAACCCGATGGTCGGCGATCCGGCCAGGCGCCAGCTGATGGGCGAGGCATTGCTGTACGAGGCCGTGTTGTCGCTGGATGCCTGGCGCCTCGCACGCGATGCCGGCGACAAGGCCAAGCTGAAGCAGATGGCCGATTCGGCGCAGAGTGCGCTGCTGAATCAGCGCGGAGTGAACCTGCGCAAGACGCGACTGACGACCATGGGCATGACGCGCGCCTGAGCGCGCGCGCACGGAGCACGCCATGGCCGAAGAAAACGATACCGGCAACCGGACCGAGAAGCCGACACCGCAGCGCCTCAAGAAGGCGCGCAAGGACGGTGACGTCAGCAAGAGCAAGGAGCTCACCAGTACCGTTCTGGTGATGATCTGGCTGGTGATGATCTGGCTCATGCTGCCGTCGATCCGGCTCAAGTGCGCAAACCTGCTCGATCACCTGATGGAAGGAATCAGCCAGCCGTTCGAGATCGTCGGGCCGGCCTTGCTGCGCGAAACCATGGATGTCGGTTTGTCGATCTGCCTGCCGATGCTGTTCGGTGCGGTATTCGTTGCGACGATGACCGATTTCCTGCAGGCAGGCCCGGTGCTGGCGCCGAAGAAGGTCAAGCCGGACATCAAGCACGTCAATCCGATGGCGGGCATCAAGAAGATCTTCTCCAAGGACAACCTGGTCGAGGTGGCCAAGGCCATCATCAAGAGCGGCGCCCTGATCGGCATTCTCGTGGCCGTGCTGATTGCCTTCGTGCCGATGCTTTCGGCATTGCCCTACGGCAAGCCGGATGCGGTTGGCAGTCTGCTGTGGGACGGCATCACGCGCATCGGCGTCTGGGTCGTGTTCGTGTTCTTCTTCCTGTCGGCGCTGGACGTGTTCTACCAGCGTTTCTCGTTCACGAAGAAGATGCGCATGAGCATGCGCGACATTCGGCAGGAATCGAAGGAGAACGAGGGTGATCCGTACATCAAGGGCCGTCGTCGCCAGTTGCATCAGGAATGGGCGCAGCAGAACATGCTGTCTTCCGTCCGCCGCTCGAGTGTTGTCGTGACCAACCCGACCCATCTGGCCATCGCCATTCTCTACGAGCACGGCGAAACCGAACTTCCGATGGTGGTCGCCAAGGGCGAGGACTACGAGGCCAAGCTGATCCGCGAGGCAGCGGAGGAGGCGGGCGTGCCGGTGATGCAGAACGTCGAGCTGGCACGCGGCATGTACGAGCGCGCCGAGCTCGACGACTACCTGCCGACCGAATTCTTCGAGGCGGTGGCCGAGTTGCTGCGCTGGGCCGAGAGCGTGCGCGAGCAGCGCGACGGCAAGTAGCCGGGCAGGGCGCCGCTCAAAGCACTTTTGCCAGCGCCTGCAGCAGGCCGCGGTTGCTCGCCACCGTGCGAACAACCACCTCCACCATCGCGGCCAGTGACAGCAACACCATCCACGTCGACAGCCATGCCTTGATCGGCATGGCCAGCGCGAATACGTTCAGCTGCTGCGCGAACCGGTTCATCAGACCCATCACCACGTCGAGCAGGCTGGTGATGACCAGTGCCGGCGCGGAAAACATCAGCACCGCGGTCATGATGTAGTTGAACTGGTCGGCGAAC
>JASLGB010000444.1 GCA_030150315.1 Dokdonella sp.
CCGCCGGCCTCGATCCGCGCGTCGGTTCGGTCGCCTCGGTATTCGTCAGCCGCTGGGATCGCGCGGTCGCCGACGAAGTGCCGGCGAACCTGCGCAACCGCCTCGGCATCGCCATCGCGCGCCGCACCTATCGCGCCAACCGCGAACTGCACGCCGCGCCGCGGTGGGCCGCCCTGGCGACCGCCGGCGCCAAGCCGCAGCGCCTGCTGTGGGCCAGCACCGGCGTGAAGGATCCGACGGCGCGGCCGTCGCTGTACGTCGAGGCGCTCGCCGCACCGGACACGATCGACACGATGCCCGACCAGACCCTGCTCGCCTTCGCCGCCGACGGCGAACTGCGCGGCGCGATGCCGGTCGACGGCGGCGATGCCGAAGCCGTGCTGGCCGAGTTCGCGCGCGTCGGCATCGACGTGCATGCGCTCGCCGCGCGCCTGCAGAAGGAAGGCGCGGAATCGTTCGTGAAATCCTGGCATCAGCTCATGCAGCGCATCGCCCAGAAGGCCGAGCGCCTCAGCCCGCGCCAGGCTACCCAATGACCTTGCCCCCCGCGGTCACGCCCGGCCTCACCAGGCGCCCGCAATGGCGGGCGCTGCAGGCGCATGCCGAGCGCCTGGCGCCGCGCCATCTGCGCGAGCTGTTCGGCGCCGATGCCTCGCGCGGCGAACGCTTCGCCGCCGAAGCCGCCGGCCTGTACCTCGACTACTCCAAGCAGCGCATCGACGAGCCGGTCCTGCACGCATTGCGCGATCTGGCCGAGGCGGTCGGCCTGTGCGGCATGATCGAGGCGATGTTTCGCGGCGAGCACGTCAACGCCACCGAAAACCGCGCGGCGCTGCACGTCGCGCTGCGCGCGCCGGAAGGCTCGGTGATTTCGTTCGACGGCCACAATGTCGTGCCCGACGTGCATGCCGTGCTGGCGCGCATGGCCGCGTTCGCGACGCGCGTGCGCGAGGGCGACTGGCAGGGCCACCGCGGCCAGCCGATCCGCGCGGTCGTCAACATCGGCATTGGCGGTTCCGACCTCGGCCCGGTCATGGCCTGGGAAGCACTGCGCCACTACAGCCAGCGCGATATCGCCTTCCGCTTCGTTTCCAACATCGACGGCAGCGACTTCCTTGAGGCGGTGCGCGACCTCGACCCGCGCGAGACGCTGTTCATCGTCTGCTCCAAGACTTTCACCACGCTCGAAACGCTGACCAATGCGCATGCCGCACGCGACTGGCTGCTGCGCGCCTTCGACGGCGACACGGCCGCGATCGCGCGCCATTTCGTCGCCGTTTCCACCAATGCCGAAGCCGTGCGCGAGTTCGGCATCGACACCGACAACATGTTCGGTTTCTGGGATTGGGTCGGTGGCCGCTACTCGATGGATTCCGCGGTCGGCCTGTCGACCATGATCGCGATCGGCCCGCAGCGTTTCGCCGAGATGCTGGCCGGCTTCCATGCCATGGACGAGCATTTCCGCAGCGCGCCGTTCGAGCGCAACCTGCCTGTGCTGATGGCATTGATCGGCCTGTGGAACACCAACTTCCTCGGCCTCGACAGCGTTGCCGTGCTGCCCTACGAGCAATACCTGAGGCGCTTCCCGGCCTATCTGCAGCAGCTGGTGATGGAGAGCAACGGCAAGTCGGTGACGCGCATCGGCGAGCGCGTGGACTACGTCACCTCGCCACTGTACTGGGGCGAGCCGGGCACCAATGGCCAGCATTCGTTTTATCAGCTCATCCATCAGGGCACGCGCGGCATCGCCTGCGATTTCATCGGCTTCTGCAATGCGCTGGAGCCACTCGGCGACCAGCACGACCTGCTCATCGCCAACCTGATCGCGCAGGGCGAGGCACTGGCGTTCGGACGCAGCGCGGCCGAACTGCGCGCCGAGGGCACGCCCGAAATGCTCGTGCCTCACCGCGTGTTCGAGGGCAATCACCCCAGCTCGACGATCCTCGCCGCGCGCCTCACGCCGCACGCGCTGGGTGCACTGGTCGCGCTGTACGAGCACGCGGTGTTCGTGCAGGGCGTGGTGTGGGACATCGATTCGTTCGACCAGTGGGGCGTGGAACTCGGCAAGGCGCTGGCAAAGACGACGGCGGCGGAACTGGCCAGCGCCGACGACCCGGTGCTGTCGCATGACAGCTCCACCAACATGCTGATCCGGCGCTATCGCGCGCTGCGGGATCGCCGATGAGCGCGAAGCTTTCCGCCCTTGCCGGGCAGCCGGCCGACCGTGCGCCGCTGCTCGATGTCGGCGCCTTGCTCGATGCCTACCACTCGATCCGGCCCGACCCCGCCATCGCCACGCAGCGCGTCGCGTTCGGCACCTCGGGCCATCGCGGCAGTGCCTTCGATGCGGGCTTCAACCAGGCGCATGTGCTGGCGATCGCGCAGGCGATCTGCGAATCGCGCCGCGCCAACGGCATCGACGGTCCCCTGTTCCTCGGCATTGACACGCATGCGCTGTCGCGTCCGGCGTTCGAGTCCACGCTGGAAGTGCTGGCCGCGAACGGCGTCCAGACGTGCATCGCGCCGACCGGCGAATACACGCCGACGCCGGCCGTCTCGCAGGCGATCCTCGCGCACAACCACGCACGCGAACGCGGTCTGGCCGACGGCATCGTGCTCACGCCTTCGCACAATCCGCCGCGCGACGGCGGCTTCAAGTACAACCCGGCTCACGGCGGCCCGGCCGACTCGGCGCTGACCTCGGCGATCGAGGCGCGCGCCAACGCGCTGCTGGCCGACGACCTGCGCGAAGTGCGCCGCATTCCGTTCGCGCGCGCGTGCAAGGCCGACACCACGCACACCTACGCCTTCCTCGACCGCTACGTCGCGGCGCTCGCCGACGTCATCGACTTCGATGCGATCCGCGCCGCCGCACCGCGACTGGGCGTCGATCCGCTCGGCGGCGCGGGCGTGCAGTACTGGCGGCGCATCGCCGACCAGCACGGCATCGCACTCGACCTGCTCTCGCAGGAAGTCGATCCCGCCTTCGCGTTCATGACGCTGGACTGGGATGGCCAGATCCGCATGGATCCTTCCTCGCCGCATGCGATGCGCGGACTGGTGGCGCTGAAGGACCGCTATGACGTCGCGTTCGCCTGCGACACCGATCACGATCGCCACGGCGTGGTCGCGCGCAGCGTCGGACTGATGCCGGCTAACCACTACCTGACCGTGATGGCCGATTACCTGCTGCGCCATCGCAGCGGCTGGCGCGCCGACGCCGGCATTGGCAAGACCGTGGTCAGCAGCGCGCTGATCGATCGTGTCGCCGCCCGCCACGGCCGCCGCCTGCACGAGACGCCGGTCGGCTTCAAATGGTTCGTCGACGGCTTCCGCGACGGCTCGCTCGGCTTCTGCTGCGAGGAAAGCGCCGGGGCGTCCTTCCTCGCGCGCGACGGGCGCGCTTGGAGCACCGACAAGGACGGCATCACGGCCGCCCTGCTGGCGGCAGAAATCACGGCGCGCGAACAACACGATCCGGGCGAGTGCTACGCGCGCATCACCGCTGCGCTCGGCCGCTCGCACGCCAGCCGCATCGATGCCGCGGCAACACCCGAACAGAAGAAGCGGCTGGCGCGGCTGGCGCCGTCGGAAGTCGCCTCCGGCACGCTGGCCGGTGAGAGCATCGAGGCGGTACTCGACCGCGCTCCCGGCAACGACGCGCCGATCGGCGGCATCAAGGTTGTCAGCGCGAACGGCTGGTTCGCCGCGCGCCCGTCCGGCACCGAGAACATCTACAAGATCTACGCCGAGAGCTTCCGCGACGAGGCGCATCTGGCCGCGCTGCTGGAAGAAGCGCAGGCAATGGTCGACGCCGCGCTCGCCTCGACCTGAGGCCGGCGCCGCGGCGGCGTTCAGCCATC
>JASLGB010000040.1 GCA_030150315.1 Dokdonella sp.
AATGGCTCGACAGTCTCGATCTCGCCGGCAAGACCGTCGTCGACTACGGCTGCGGTTCGGGCGTGCTCGCGCTGGCCGCACTGAAGCTGGGCGCGGTGCAGGTGATCGGCGTCGACAACGATCCGCAGGCACTGGAAGCCAGCCGCGACAACGCGCTGCGCAACGGCGTCGCCGAGCGTCTGGAACTGTGCATGCCGGAGGCGTTCCGCGCGGCGCCGGCGCCGGTATTCGTGGCCAACATCCTTGCCGGCCCGCTCGGCGAACTCGCGCCGCATTTCGCCGCCAACGTGCAGCCGGGCGGCTGCATCGCCCTGTCCGGCATCCTCGAAAGCCAGGCTGCCGAACTGGCCGAGCGCTACGCGGAGTGGTTCGACGACATCGGCATCGCCCAGCGCGAGGACTGGATACGGATTTCCGGCCGCAGGCGTTGAGTCTGGCGCTTCAGCAGCCACTTTCACGGGTAACCCGTTCACGGAGAAACGTGATGCGCCCGCTGCACTGGGTCGGCCGCCGCCTCGCACGCTACCCGTCCGCCCCGCGCGGGGGCGTGAATGTGGCGAGCAGCCGCCCGGGCCAGCTGGCGCACTCCCTGCGCAAGGATGATGTGCTGCTGGTCGAGGACACCAGCCGATTTTCCTCGGTCATTCGCACGATCACCCAGTCCAACTGGTCCCACAGCCGCGCTGTACGTCGGAGACGCACTCCTTGAAAAAACCGGCGATCCGACGCCGCGTTTCGTGGAGGCCGACATCAACGAGGGGTGCGCAGCGTGCGGGTGTCGATGTACGAGGCGAGCCATCCGCGCATCTGCCGTCCGGTCCGGCTGCCGGAATCCGAGGTGGAGGCCTTGGTCGACTACGCCATCGGTCGCCTGGGCGAGCAGTACGACCTGCGCCATGTGTTCAATCTCGCGCGCTACCTGCTGTGGCCGCCGCCGGTGCCGGCCCACCTGCGCCGCCGCCTGCTCGCGCTCTGCAGCGCCGATCCGACGCGCGCGATCTGCTCGTCCCTGATCGCTGCCGCGTTCAACTCGATCCACTATCCGGTGCTGCCCGAAATCGAAGTGGTGGGCACGCGCGGGCGCGCCGGCGCCGGCAATGCGCGCGAAATCCTGCATATCCGCGATTCCAACCTGTACGCACCGCGCGATTTCGACATGTCGCAGTACTTCCGCATCGTCAAGCCGACCATCGAGCACGGCTTCAACCGCAATACGCTGGAGTGGGCGCAGGAGCCGGGCGAGCACTGCGATTGCTGACACTCACCGCCGCGGGCGACGGCCGTACAATCGGCGCATGTACGCGCAATGTCCCGAATGCCTGACGATCTTCAAGGTCTCCGCGCCGGAGCTGTCGGCGCTGCACGGCAATGTGCGCTGCGGCAGCTGCGCGGCGCCGTTCGACGCATTGCGCACCTTGACGCCGGAACTGCCGCCCGAGCCGATCGACTACCTTCCGACGCATCCGACCGCGCTGGTGCCGCCGCAGCTGGAACTGGCCATCCTGCGCCCCGATCCGCCGCAGTCGCAGCTGTTTCCGGCGCCCGTGGCGCGCGACATCCCGCGCGAGCGGCCGCTGACGCCTCCGCCGTTCGCCCGAGGCCGGCGCGACGCCACCGGTCGGCGCAACTGGGCCTGGGTGGCCGGCTGCGCGGTGCTGCTGCTGACTCTGGGCGGCCAGATCGCGTGGGCCGAGCAGGCGCGCTGGATCAATGACGGCCGCGTGCGCCCGTGGCTGGATTCCGCCTGCGCGATGATCGGCTGCCAGCTGCCGCTGCGCCGCGATGTCGCCGCGCTGTCGCTGCTGTCGCGCGATATCCGGCCGCATCCTTCGGTCGAGAACGCGTTGATCATCTCGGCCACGCTGCGCAACGATGCGCCGTTCACGCAGCCGTATCCGACCGTCGACATCAGCCTGTCCAATCTCGACGAGCAACGCATCGCGATGCGCCGCTTCCTGCCCGCCGAGTACGTCGGCGACAGCCGCTCGATCGAACACGGCCTGGCGCCCGGCGCAAGTGCCGCCTTCGCCGTGGAAATCGCCGATCCGGGACGCAACGCGGTGGCGTTCGAATTCGGCTTCCAGTAGCTGCGTCAATCGGCCCTCGCCGGCGCCGCCGACGATCCCTTTTGCCGCGGTTTCACCCTTGTTGATCGTCGGCCGCCTTATCAAGGGCGCCCCCCGGCGCTACTATTCCGTTCCGAGATGTCCACGCGGCAGATCGGCCCATCATGGAAGCCCCTTCGATTGAAAGGTCCGTTCTGCTGTGAAAGCTGCCAGTCTTCCGCGCCTCGATAGTGCGCACGAGTCCGCCCTGCAGCCCGCCCTGCGCGAACACGTGACGCGCGCGGTGCGCCGCTATCTGTCCGACGTGGATTCCGAGCCTGGCGTAGGCCTGCATGCGCTGCTGATGCACGAGGTGGAATCGCCGCTGCTGCGCGAAGTCATGAAGTGGTATGACGGCAACCAGAGCCGCGCGGCAGCCGCCCTCGGCATCAATCGCGCCACACTGCGCAAGAAGCTCCAGCACTACGGCATCAGCCTCGACTGAACCGCCTTCAAAGCGGGCGCGCAGGCCACGGTAAGGCTACAATCCCGCTTTTACCGCGGGCCCCCGTTACCCATGTTCGATGCCACCCTCGTTCCGGCGCGCCGCGCCCTGCTGAGTGTCTCCGACAAGACAGGCTTGGTCGATCTTGCCCGCGGCCTGGACGCGCTCGGCATCGCCCTGCTTTCCACCGGGGGCACGGCGAAGATCCTGCGCGATGCCGGATTGCCGGTGAGCGACGTCAGCGCCGTCACCGGCTTCCCGGAAATCATGGGCGGGCGCGTCAAGACGCTGCATCCGAAGGTGCACGGCGGCCTGCTCGGCCGGCGCGGCGTCGACGACGCCGTCATGGCGCAGCACGGTATCGAACCGATCGACCTGCTGATCGTGAACCTGTATCCGTTCGAGCAGGTGACGGCGATACCGGACTGCACGCTGGCCGAGGCGATCGAGAACATCGACATCGGCGGCCCGGCCATGCTGCGCGCAGCAGCCAAGAACCATGAGCACGTCGCCGTCGCGGTCGATCCGGCCGACTACGCGGAAGTGCTCGAAGCGCTCGCGCATGGCGGCACCAAGATCGCCCTGCGCCGCCGGCTCGCGGCCAAGACCTATGCGCACACCGCGCGTTACGACGGCCTCGTCTCGCAGTGGCTCGGCACACGCGCCGACCCGGACAAGCCCGAGCCGCACGCGCCCAGCCTGCGCCTTGCGATGGAGCTGCGGCAGACGCTGCGCTACGGCGAAAACCCGCACCAGGGCGCTGCGCTGTACATCGACCAGGATCCGCCACGCGGCACCGTCGCCGGCGCGCGCGTGCTGGCCGGCAAGGAACTGTCCTACAACAACCTGGCCGA
>JASLGB010000048.1 GCA_030150315.1 Dokdonella sp.
CACGCCACCTGCCAAGAGCCAGCGTGCGGATACCGTCGATGCGCCGACCCTGACCGCCTACCACTGGCGCCTGCAGGCGGCCAACAACCGCGACGGCCAGCGCATCGACGCGCTGTTCGGACGACCGCAGTTGCCGCTGCAATTGGATCTGGACGACGACCGACTGGCCGTCGTCAACGCCTGCAACCGCATGGGCGGGACCTTCCGCATCGAGGACAAGCGCCTGGAGATCGGACGCATGGCGCAGACGATGATGGCCTGCACCGACCCCGCCCTTGCCCGGCTCGACAGCGCGATCAGCGAGCGCCTCGAAGGCAACCCGCGCATCGAACTGCGAGCCGGCGCCGAACCGCATCTGGTGCTCACCACCGAAAGCGGCGACACGCTCGACTTCGTCGGCGTTCCGACCGCCGAAACACGCTATGGAAGCCGCGGTGAAACGGTGTTCTTCGAAGTGGATCCGCAGCTGCATCCCTGCCAACACCCGCTGATGCCGAACCATCGCTGCCTCAAGGTGCGCGAGCTGCACTACGACGCGAACGGCCTCGCCACCGGTACGCCCGGCGAATGGCAGCTGATGGCGCAGGACATCGAGGGCTACACGCACGAAGACGGCATCCGCAACGTGCTGCGCGTGAAGCGCTACGCCGTCAAGAATCCGCCGGCCGATGCGCCTTCGCAGGCCCTGCTGCTGGACATGGTGGTGATGTCCGAGCGCGTTGATCCCTGACGCGCTCAGTCGTCCTCGCGCAGGGCGAGCAACACTTCGCGCAACACCACGGCCTGATTCTCGGTCGGCGTGCGCGCACCATAGACGAGGGTGATGCGCTGCTTGCCGGCGGCGGCAAGCAGTGCCTGCATTCGCGCGCGCTGCGCCGGCACGGCCAGCTCGTCGCGGTAGCGGCGGCGGAATTCCTCCCACCGTTCCGGCGTGTGGCCGTACCAGTGGATGAGGTCCGGCGTCGGCGCGAGATCGCGCGCCCAATCGTCCAGCTTCAATTCGACCTTGCTGCGCCCGCGCGGCCAGAAGCGGTCGACCATCACGCGGTAACCGTCGTGTGCGCCGGGATCGTCATAGGCTCGCTGCAACACGATGTCGGCCGTTTCGCTTATGCCCGTCGCCCTCGCTGCGCCGGCGCGAGCGCGGCGCGCACGCGATCGCGCAGCACCGGCAACACCTCACGCTCGAACCACGGATGGCGCTGCCGCCACGCCGTGTTGCGCGGCGAGGGATGCGGCAGCGGGAAATAGCGCGGCGCGTATTCGCGGTACGTCGCGACGGTGTCCGTCAGGCTCACCTTGCGTGCCGACCCCAGGAAATAGCGCTGCGCGTACTGGCCGATCAGCAGCGTGAGCTGCACCCGCGGCAGCTGCGCGCGCAACGCGTCGAACCAGAGTGGCGCGCATTCGCGCCGCGGCGGCAGGTCGCCGCCGCCACCGCGACCGGGATAGCAAAAACCGATCGGCAGAATCGCCACACGCGCCGGGTCGTAGAACGTCTGCGCATCGATGCCGAGCCAGTCGCGCAGGCGCGCGCCACTGGCGTCGTCCCACGGCACTCCGCTGGCGTGCACCTTCGCGCCCGGCGCCTGGCCGACGATCAGCAGGCGCGCCTCGATGCCCGCCTGCAGCACCGGGCGCGGCCCGAGCGGCAAATGCGCCTCGCACACGCGGCAGGCACTCACCGCGGCAAGCAACCGGTCGAGATCGCGCGCGCGGGCAGCCGACGTGGTCATGCCCGCAGTGTACGCCGACGCGCGCGCCGGCAACGCCTCAGTCGCGCTGCGGAACAGACACCGTGCCGCGCACGCCGCGATGCTCGATATCGCCCGACCCCTTGCTGCCCACGTGCAGGTTGCCGCCGATGTCATTGGCGACGATGTCGCCGGAGCCGATCGTGCCCACCTCGGCATCGCGCTTCACGCGCCGCAGCTGCACATCGCCCGAGCCGACGGTGCCGATCACGACGCTGCCGTCGATGTCGTCAAGGTCAAGATCGCCCGACCCGCTGTTCGCGACTTTCGCGTCGCCGCGCACCTTGCTCGCGGAAATATCGCCCGAACCCGTGCCGCGCGAATCGAAGCGGCCGATGTCGCGCGCGCGGATGTCGCCGGAACTGGCCTTGGTGGTCACCGCACCGGCAATGCGTTCGGCGACGAGATCGCCCGAACTCGAACTGAAATCGACCGCTGCGACACCGAGTGCCTCGACATCGGCCGAGGTGCCCTCGGCGATCACGCCGACCGCCGCCGGCACGCGCACGCGCAGGTCGAGCGAGGCACGCTCGGATCCGAACAGGCCGCTGCCGCTGCGCTCGTTCCGCGGCGTCACCAGCAGACGGTCGCCGTCGCGGCGATGCTCCACCGTCAACCCGTCCAGCAGGGCCGCACTGGAGGCGCAGGCGTGGCCGCGCACTTCGACCTTCGCCAACCCCGGCACGCCCTCGACCTTGAGGTCGCTGGAACCGAGCGCGAACGACACCGTGGCGAGGCCGACCGCGTCGACATCGAAATTGCGCTGCGCGCTGAATGCGCAGCCATCGGCGAAGGCCGGCGACGACGCCACACCGAACAGGAAAACGAAGGAAATCGAACGCATGGCAAGGCTCCTTGGATGACAGGTCCCCGATCGGATGCGCCATGCGCGCCGAAAGGTTTGGACGCGATCGCGCGATTGCACAGAAATCCGACCCGAAACGGTATCCTGCCGCTCTCGCAGTCCAGAACAATCCCGGGAGAGGACATGTTCACCCGCTTGCTCAACGTGTTCAAAGGCTTCATGTCGCTGTTCGTGTCCGGCCTCGAAAAGCGCAACCCGGAGGCCCTGCTGGAGCTGGAGCAGGAAAACCTGCGCAAGCAGATCGGCAGCTATAACCAGAGCCTGGCCGCCCACGCCGGCCTGGCCGAGCGCCTGATGAGTCAGGTGCGCAAGCTGGAAAGCGAGGAAAACGAACTGCGCGCGAAGACGCGTGCGCACCTGCGCGCGGGCAACCAGTCCGCCGCCGCGCAGCTGGCGCTGCGCCTGCAGACGGTCACGCGCGAACTCACCGAGAACCGCAGCCAGCTCGCACAGGCGGAAGATACATATCGCAATCTGGTCAAGGCGCGCGACGTCGCGGTCAATGCCGCGCGCGCCAAGATCGACAGCCTGAAGGGCGCGATCAACGACATGCGCATGAACAAGGCGCTGGCCGAGATGAACGAGATGGCCGCCGGAATGATCGGCCAGATCGGCGGCTCCGGCGACACGCTGAACCGCCTGCACGACATGGTCGAGGAAGAACGCACCAAGCAGGCCGGCCGTGCCCGCGTGGCGAAGGACTCGATCGACATGGGCGAAATCCACCTGAAGGAAGCCGAGCAGCAGGCACTGGCCGACCAGGCGCTGGCCGACTTCGCCGCGTCCGAAGGCCTGACGCTGGACGGAGCGTCGGCGGCACAGCCGGCCGAGCGCAGCATGGGCGCCGCACCGCGCCAAAGCGACAGCGAGTCGGCCTGAGACGGTACCGCCGATGACGCTCGCCGCCGATGCCCCCAGCTGGCTGCGTGAGCTCGCGCTCGCCTACGAAAGCGGCGCGCACGGGCAGTTCGTGCTGTACGGCAACGTCGGCGACCGTTTTCCGCTCGACGGCCGACTGGTTTCGCTGACCCGCTACGTCGATGCGCAACTGCTCGGCGGCTTTTCCATCGTGTTCGGCTACGACGCCGGCAACGGGTTGTCGCTGCTGCGCGGCGCCGACCGCCTGCGCGATTGGCCCGGTTTCGAGAAGCTCGGGCCGCTGCCGCGTGAACCCCGTGCAGCGATGGACGTGGTCGCGCGCTATCTGCGCTACCGCGCCAACCTGCGTGCATTGGGCCGCGGTCAGGACGATCCGGTTGCACTGATCCTGCGCGGCGCCGACCAGTGGCTACCGGGCGGGCGCCAGGGCGACTTCGAGATTGCCGGTCTCGCCAGTCTCGTGCGCGATTTCGCCAGCGAACCGCCGTACGCCGACCTGCCTTTCGTGTCGCTGGTACTGGCCGACAACCTCGCCGACCTGCACCCGCAGGTCGCCTTCAATCCGCGAGCGGCGCGCCTGCGCGTGCCGCTGCCCGACGCCACCCTGCTCGCGCGCGCGCTGGCGCAGTTGCGCGTGGACCATGCCGCCGCGTTCGATCCGGCGCAGGGCGACGACGCACTGGCGCAGGCGCTGGCCGGTGTCAGCCTCAGCGCAACGCAGAG
>JASLGB010000052.1 GCA_030150315.1 Dokdonella sp.
ACCAGTGCACCGCCGCCCGATCTGGCCCATATGTCGCTGTCCGATCTCGGCTGGTTCATCGGCCTCGGCGGGCCGGCCGAACTGGCGCCGTGGCTGTCGCGTGAAGTCAGCTATTCCCTGCGCCGCTGGCCGGATTACGGCCGGCTCGGCGTCACTCCGAACGTGATCGAACTGGCCGCCATCGCCGCCGCGCAGCCGCATACGCCGGGCGCACTGGCCGATCTGACGCGGCACGACAGCGGCGCCGTGCATCGCTTCCTGACCGCCTCCTCGCTGGCCGGCCTGCTGGTCGCGCGCGTGCCGCAGCAGGCACCCGTGCCTGCCGCTGCCGCTCCACGCTGGGGTGGTGCCTGGACGCGGCTGGTCGGCGATCTTCGTCGCCACCTTGGACTGTTCTCGTGAAGGCAGTAACGGATGAAGGCGAATTCAAGATCGTCTTCACCGGTCCAATGGGAGCAGGCAAGACCACCGCGATCGCTGCAATCAGCGAAGTTCCACCCGTTTGCACCGAAGTCGACAACAGCGACCGCGAAACCCACTCGAAGGAACTGACCACCGTCGGCTTCGACTTCGGCCGCATCACGCTGCCGGGCGGCCACCCGGTACGCCTGTACGGCACGCCCGGCCAGGCGCGCTTCCACTTCATGTGGAAAATCCTCGGCCGCGGCGCTGCCGGGGTCATCATTCTGATCGACGCCACCCAGCCGGATGCGCCGGAGCAGCTCGATCGGTTCGTCGACGCCTTCCTGCCGCTGGTTCCGCCCGGTGCGATCGTCATCGGCATCGGTCGCAGCGGCGAACCCGGCGCGTTCGGCAGCGACCTGTTCGCCACGCGGCTGGAGTCCCGTGGCATCGTCGCGCCCGTTCTCACGATCGACGCGCGCGAATCGCGCGACGTGCGACTGCTCGTGCATACACTGACCTGCATCCTGGAATCCCGGATGCCCGTCGGAGTGCCCGCATGACCGTGAACACCCCTCGCGAGCTCGCCACTCACGTGTTGGCCGAAAGCTACCAGGACATCGCCGGCGTGCAGTGCGCGGTGCTGTTCTCCGCCGACGGCTTCGAGGTGGCCTCGCACGGGGCCGACGCCACCGCCACCGCGCGACTGGCCGCCATTGGCAGCTCGCTCGCGGCCCTGGGCGGCGCGATTTCGGCCGAGGCCGAACTCGGTGAATTCGAGCGCACCACCATCGAAAGCGGCAATGGCACCGTCACGATCATGCGTGTCGGCTCCAGGGGCTCGATGTCCCTGGCCGTCGTCGCCGTGCGCGGCGCGATTCTCGGCCAGCTGCTGTGGTCGACGCAGCGCTGCTGCAACAACCTGGCCGCCGCACTCGACCTCTGACCGGGCCATCCGTGCCGCCATACGCGGCCTTCGCTGCGCAGGTACCGATCGCGGAACCGCCCCCCGCCGCGCAGGGACGGGCGACCGCCACCGACAGGCGGCCGGCGCGTGCGTAGAATCCGCGCCAGTCATTCCATGCCTTCGGCGCGACCGTGCCGAGCAGGAATCGCCGCCATCTCACGGAGCGTCCGCATGTACATCCTCTACTACTCGCCCGGCACGGCCAGCATGGCCGTGCACCAGACCCTGATCGAGCTCGATGCTCCGCACGAGCTGCGCAAGCTCGACATCGATGCCGGCGAACAGAAGCATGCCGACTACCTGCGCCTGAATCCGAATGGCACGGTGCCGACGCTGGTCGTCGATGGCGCGCCGGTCTATGAATGCCTCGCCTTGTTGTTGTTGCTGGCCGAGCGCCATCCGCAGGCCGGTCTCGCGCCTGCTCCCGGCGCGCCCGCACGCGCGCTGTGGCTGCAATGGATGGCGCATTTCGCCAACACGCTGCAACCGGCGTTCCGCCAGTGGTTCTATCCGCAGGATTTCGCGCGCGCCGAACACGAGCACGACTCCAAGGCTGCCGCGCGCCGCCGCATCGAATCGGTCTGGCAACGACTGGATGCCCATCTGGCCGCACACGGTCCCTACGTCACCGGCGCCGAATTCGGCATTGCCGACATCTACGCGACGATGCTGATGCGCTGGTCGCGCAACATGCCCAAGCCCGCAACCGAGTGGCCGGCACTGGCCGCCCTCGCGGCACGGGTGAAGGAGCGCGACAGCTGGCACCGTCTGTACGAAATCGAAGGCTTGACCGAATGGGCCTGACAACCGGTCCTCAGGGCGCGCCCTCGGCGCAGACGCGATTGCGGCCACTCTGCTTGGCCCGGTAGAGCTGCGTATCGGCGGTGCGCAACAGGTCGCCCACCAGCATCATCCACGAGCGCCAGTTGGCCGCGCCGATGCTGATCGTGACGCAATCGGCACCGGCGAGTGGATCGAGCTCGAGCGCCGCCACCGTGTCGCACAGGCGTTGTGCAAACACGGTGGCCGCGTCGGTTTCGTGCTCGGGCAGCAACACGGCGAACTCCTCGCCGCCGATGCGCGCGAACAGGAAATCACTGCGCATGCAGGCGCGCAGCGCCGCCGCCACCTGACGCAGGACAACATCACCGGCGGGATGACCATGACGGTCATTGATCTGCTTGAAGTGATCGAGGTCGATGATGAGCAGGGCCAGCGGCCGCGCATGCCGCGCACTGCGTGCAAGCTCGCGGTCCAGCAACTCCAGGAAATGGCGCCGGTTGTAGAGGCCGGTCAACGGATCCATCGTGGCCAGCTGATAGATCTCGTCGTGGTAGCGCGCCTCCACCGAAAGGCCGTCCATGAATTTCAGCACGCAGGCGCCGATCGCGATGTGGTCGCCGTCCTTCAGCTCGGCCTCGATGATCGGCTGGTCGTTCAGCAGCGTCTTGTTGGTGGAGTCCAGATCCTTGACGCGATAACCGAACACTTCGCGCCATACGCGCGCATGCTGGCGCGACACGGCACGATCGACGATCTGCAGCCCGCACTCCGGCGCGCGCCCGATCGTCAGCGGCTCGTCGCCAAGGTCGATGCGCTGGCCCAGTCGCTCACCCTGCAGCACGACCAGCGACGCACGCCCTTCCGCCGAAGGGCGCTGCGGATGCATGGACCGACGCTGGGTCGTGGGGGACTCTCGGCTTCTGCGGGTCATATAGACGGTTGCCGCGGGGTCGCTGGCGCAGTCTAGCTGCCTATGCCCATTGAATTCTTCTCGGGATCGCAAGCGGCGGCTCTGCACGCACTCGGCCTGCCGACCGCGTATTCCGATCGCCGGTGGAATCGGCCGGTTCGGCTGCCTGCCGCCACGCATTGTGTGCGCGTACACTGCGCCCGCCAGCAATGCAGAAGCACCTCCCCTTGGGCGATGTGGCGAGAGCAGGGCAATGGGCACACGGAACATATCACCCGACGCACCAACCGAATTCCAGTCCTGCCCTTCGGCCGCGGACGCGGATGGGCAGACGCTAAGTGCGGGCAATACCTTCGGCGCGTACATCATCCACCGCCTGCTTGGCGAAGGCGGCATGGGCCGCGTCTACCTGGCGGAACAAACCCGCCCCGTGCGTCGCGAAGTGGCGCTGAAGCTGATCCGCGACCAGATCGCCAGTCCGCTGGCACGCGCCTGGTTCGAAGTCGAGCGACAGGCGCTGGCGCAGATGCGCCACCCGGCCATCGCGCAAGTGCTCGATACCGGCACCACGCCGGATGGCCGCGCCTGGTTTGCGATGGAGCTCGTCGACGGCGTGCCGCTCACGCAGTTTTGCGAGCAGCAGCAACTCGGTCTCGACCGGCGCCTGAAACTGTTCGAGCGCATCTGCCACGGCGTGCAGCACGCGCACCAGAAAGGCGTCATCCATCGCGACCTGAAGCCGGCCAATGTGCTGGTTCAGGAAATCGACGGCGAGCCGATGCCGAAGATAATCGATTTCGGTATCGCGATCGGCGGCGACGGTGATCGCCACCCGGCCGCCGACACCGGCGATGCGGCGGGCACCGGCGTCTACATGAGCCCGGAGCAAACGCTCAACGGCAGCATCGACACGCGCAGCGACGTGTATTCGCTGGGCGTGATGCTGTACGAGATCCTGACCGATACCGATCCCGGCACGCTCACCTCGAACGCGCACCGCTCGGCGAAATCGCCGCAGAAGACCCTGCTCGCCGCAACCGGCGGCGGCGCGGACAAGCGTTCTGATCCGCACTCGATGCTGAGCACGGCACGTCGCCTGCCGTATGAACTGCGCTGCGTGCTGCGCAAGGCGCTGGCCGAGGACCGCGAGCTGCGCTACACCTCATCGAGCGCACTCGCCGACGACCTGCAACGTTTCCGGGAGCGGCGTCCGCTCAGCGCCACGCCCCACACACGGCGGTATCTGGTGCGTTGCTTCATCGCGCGTCACCGCCTTGGCCTCACCGCGGCTGCGATCGCATTCGTCGCGCTCGCGGCCGGCACGGCCCTGGCCGTCAACGGCCTGGTTCGGGCACGCCACGCCGCCAGCGTGGCGCAGCTGGAAGCCGAAAAGGCCACGCAGATCTCGGCCTTCGTGCGCGAGATGCTGTCGGGCATCGACCCCGATCGCGCGCGCAGCATGGATCGCCAGCTGATGCGCATGGTGCTGGACTCGGCCGCCGAGCGCGCCAGCAGCCAACTCGGGAACCAGCCGGCTGTGCGCGCGGAGATCGAGCGGACGATCGCCGACAGCTACGCCTCGCTCGGCGAAACGGAACTGGCAGGCACGCATTTCGTTGCCACGATCGAGGCCATGCGCGCCGCGCGGGAGCCCGATGCCGCGGTCGCGCGCGTGGTCATCCGCAATGCCGAGAACATCGACAACCTCGGCAAGCCCGCGGAAGCCCTCGAATACGGACGCGAGGCGCTGGCGCTGGTATCCGCGCTGCCTGCCGACCATCGCGACCGCCTGCACGTGGAGTCGCACTTCGCCGGGCTGGAGGCCGACGCCGGACGAATGGAGGACAGCCGCACGCGCTACATGCAGGTGCTCGCGGCGCAGCGGCGACTGTTCGGCGACACCGACCCGGATACGCTCGACACCACCGAAGGTCTCGCCAGCACCACCGCAACGATGGCGCGCTACGACGAGGCGCGGCCCCTGTACGAGCGCCTCATCGAATCCCGTGGCGCGCGCTACGGCGCCGAGCACTCCAAGACCCTGGCCGCGATCAACGGACTGGCGATCCTCGAGCTGGAGCAGAAGCACTTCGCGCAGGCGGAAGCCTTGCTCACCTCGATCCTGCCGATCGCCGAGCGCGTCCTCGGCAGCAACCACGCCGCGACGATCCGCTTCGTCAGCAACCTAGGCGGCGCAATCCGCCAGCAAGGCCGCAACGAAGAAGCGCGCCCTTACTACCAGCGCACCTACGACTACTCGCTGAAAACCTACGGCCCGGAGGCGTTTCAGACCATCGTGGCCGAAAGCAACCTGTCGCTGCTGCTGCGCGACGCCGGCCAGCTCGATTCCGCGCTGGAGCATGCCCGCCACGCAGCAAACCAGGCCGATGCCACGCTGGGCGACAACCCGGTGCGCGCGATCTTCCACAAGGAGCTGGCGACGATCCTGACGCGCCTGAAGCGCTGGCCGGAAGCCGAACGCGAACTGTCCGCGGCCTGGCATACCTTCTCGACCGCCAAGGGGTACGGGCCGGAGCATCCGCGCGCGCAGGAGGTCGTCGCCGCCTGCGTCGACCTCTATCGCGACTGGGGAAAGCCGCAGAAGCTGGTCGAGTGGGAGTCGCGCCGCACCCCGCTGCAGGCGGCCGGCGCGCCCTGAGGCAGGCCGCAAGCGCGGCCGGCCGGGTTTCAACGCGGGTCGTTGTTGCCGAGCAGGGTGCGATACGCAACGCCACCCAGCATGCCGCCGATGATCGGGGCCACCCAGAACAGCCACAGCTGCGACAGCGCCCCCGTGCTGGCGAAGAACGCGACGCCGGTCGAGCGCGCCGGGTTGACCGAGGTGTTGGTGACCGGAATGCCGACCAGGTGGATCAGCGTCAGCGCAAGACCGATCGCGATCGGCGCGAAACCGAACGGCGCGCGGCCATGCGTCGTGCCCATGATGATGAAGACGAAGAATAACGTGAGAACGATCTCGCAAATCAGCGCCGCCTGCAGCGAGTAGCCCCCGGGCGAAAGCCCGCCGAAGCCGTTTGAGGCGAAAGCACCTGCGGTGAAACCGGGCTTGCCGCTGGCGATCAGATACAGCACCGCCGCCGCCGCAACCGCGCCGATGACCTGTGCGATCACGTAGGGAGCCAGATCCTT
>JASLGB010000130.1 GCA_030150315.1 Dokdonella sp.
TGCTGCGCGATCAGCCGCGCCTGCGCCTGATCGTGTTCGGCGACGGACCGTTGCGCGGCGAACTGCAGGCGCTGGTCGACCGGCTCGACCTGTCCGATCGGGTGATCCTGGCCGGCGCGCGCAACGATGTGGCCACATTGCTGCCGGCGCTCGACATCTTCGTGCTGCCGTCGCGCACGGAAGGGGTCTCGATCGCCTTGCTCGAGGCCGGTGCCAGCGGTCTGGCCGTGGTCGCCAGCGCGGTGGGCGGCAATCCCGGGATCGTGCGCGACGCGGAAACGGGCCTGCTGTTCGAGAGCGACGACGGCGCCGCCCTGCAGGCCGCTGTGCAGCGCCTGCTTGCCGCACCGGCCGAACGCCGCCGGCTCGGCACCGCTGCCCGCGACTGGGTGCTGCGCAACGCATCGACCGCCGTACTGCGTGCGGCCTACGACGCGGTCTATCGCGCCGCGCTCGATGCGCGCCGCTAGAATGATCGGAAACAGGAGTGCCGAAGCATGCGCATCGCGATGGTCGGTTGCGGTTTCGTCGCCGACTTGTACATGGAAACCCTGCATCGGCATTCCGACCTGGAACTGGTTTGCGCCTGGGATCGCGATGCCGCGCGTCTGTTCGCGTTCTGCCGCCACCACGGCGTGCGCATGGCCACTGGCCTTGACGAGGTGCTCGAAGACTTGGGCATCGATACCGTCCTGAACCTGACCAACCCGCACGAGCATTTCCAGATCAGCCGCGCCTGCCTCGAAGCGGGCAAACACGTCTATTCGGAAAAACCGCTGGCGATGTGTCTGGAGGACGCGGAGGCGCTGGTCGCGCTGTCCGAACGCAAGGGTCTGCGCCTGTCCGGCGCGCCGAGCCGTCTGCTTGGCCGGCCCGCGCAGACGATGTGGAAGGCGCTGCGCGACGGCCGCATCGGTCAGCCGTATCTCGCCTACGCGGAGATGGACGACGGATTGCTGCATCGCATGGGTGTGCGCCGTTGGCGCGGTGCATCCGGCGCGCCGTGGCCGTATCGCGACGAGCTGGAGGTCGGCAACACGATCGAGCATGCCGGCTATGCGCTGACCTGGTTGTGCGCATTCTTCGGCCCGGCGCGTGCGGTCAGCGCATTCGCTGCCCGGGTCGTGCCGGAAAAGCGGCTCGATGTGCCGCTGGCACAGCAGGCCGCGGACTTCTCCGTCGCCGCGATCGAGTTCGAAAGCGGCGTCGTGGCGCGGCTGACCTGCAGCATCGTGGCGCGACACGATCATTCGATCACCCTCTTCGGAGAAGACGGCGTGCTGTCCACCGACGATTGCTGGAAGCCCGAGTCACCGGTCCGCCTGCGCCGGCGGCTGAGCTTGCGCGGGCGCACATTCGAGTCGCCGCTGGGGCGCTCGTTGCCGCTGCTCGGTGATGCCGAGGCGCGTGCCTTGTCGAAGAAGCGGCGCAAGGTCGACTTCTGCCTTGGCCCGGTCGAGCTGGCGCGCGCGATCGCCGAGGGACGGCCGAGCCGCCTGCCTGCCGAGCTGTGCCTGCACATCACCGAAATCGCGCTGGCGATCACGGCCGCGATCGACGGCGCCGCGCGCGTGCCGGTGCGCTCGCGCTTCGGCGCGATCGAGCCGTTGCCGTGGGCGCGCGCATGAAGACCCTCGTTACCGGTGCAACCGGCTTCCTCGGTGCCGCCCTGGTCGAGCGGCTGCTTCTGGCCGGCGCCAGTCTGCGCCTGCCGGTTCGCGCCGGCTCCGACCGTCGCCGCCTGGATGCGGTGCTGGCGCGCCATGCCGGCGCCGAGGTCGAGATCGTCGAGGGTTCGCTCGACGACGTGGACGCGATCGGCTCGCTGCTGAACGGCGTCGACCGGGTGCATCACCTCGCCGCCGCCAAGCGCGGCAGCAGTGCCGAAATCGCGCGGGCCACGCTCGATACCTCGCGCTGCCTGCTGCAGGCGATCGTCGCCAGCGGGCGACCGATCCGCGTCGTGCTGGTCAGCTCGTTCGGCGTCTACGGCACCGCGTCGCTCGCGCCCGGGGCCGAGATCGACGAGGACACGCCGCTCGAGGATCAACCCGGCAGGCGCGATGCGTACTCCCACGCCAAGCTCGAGCAGGAGCGCCTGTTCCGAGCCTGGCATGCGCGCCACGGTGTGCCGCTTGCGGTGGTCCGCCCCGGCGTGATCCACGGCCCGGCCGAGGCCGAGCCGAGCCAGCGCGTCGGCCTGCGCCTGCCGCGCGGACTGTTCCTGTTTGCCGGCGGCGACAACGCACTGCCGCTGACCTATGTCGACAACTGCGCGGAAGCGATCCGCGTGGTCGGCGAGCGCGCGCGTTTCGACGGCGATACCTACAACATCGTCGACGACACCGCCGACGGTGTGCCGGTGAGCTGTCGCCAGTGGCTCGCACGTCATCGCGAGGCCGGCTTGCGCGTGCGCGTGCTGCCGATCGCATGGACGACGCTGGAGCGGATCGCGCGCTGGGGCGAACGCTTCGCCCGCGTCCTGCGCGGCCGCTGGCGCGCTCCGCTCACGCCGTACCAGATCCGTGCGATCTGGAAGCCGCAGCGATACGCCAGGGCGCGCGTGTTCACGCTCGGCTACCACCAGCCGGTACCGGGCGATGAGGCGCTGCGGCGCAGCTTCGCGGCGGCCGCACCGGACGATCCGCACCGGCAGGGCCGCGGCTAGGCGCGCCTGCGCCCGCGTCGCGCGGCGGCCGTCGCGCGCACCGCCACGACCGGATACGCCCTTCGGGAGAGTCTTCAGCGCCATCGGTGAGCATCCCGGTTGGTCAGGAATTCGACGAAGCCCTGCACGACGAAAAGGTTCAGCTGGAAGAACGAGGCAAGCAGGCGTACCGGCTTCCAGCGGCTGAGCGCATCCGAGCGCATGCCATACAGCGCCAGCGCGTATGCGCCGATCTGCGCGAGCAGCAAAAGCACCCAGAATCGCTCGTGGTGGCGCGCCAGCAGCAGGTTGCTGAGCAGCGCGAAGAACATCAGCAGCGGCACGCACAGGCGCAGCAGCTTGTGGCAGAAGAACTGCACGAACAGCCGATTGCGCCAGGGCAACAGCAGCGCCGGACGCAGCGCCGGCAGCTGGAAATTGCCGGCCAGCGTGCGCACCTTGCGTCGTCTTTCCTGCGCGGCCTGCGTGGACGGGCGATCCCAGGCGATGGCGTCCGGCTCGAACACCACGCGTCGGCCCTGCAGCACGACGTTCATCGGCACCAGCACGTCGTCGAGGATTGTCTGCGCCGGAATCGGCTGCCACAGCTCGCGCCGCATCGCGTACAGGGCGCCGCTGACGCCGACCACCGAATCGATGCGCGCCTCGTTGCGGCGTATCCATTTCTC
>JASLGB010000150.1 GCA_030150315.1 Dokdonella sp.
CACCAACCTGCAAGTGCCCAGCGACGTCATCGTCGATGCCTCGATGCCGGCGATGATCCGCGACTCCGGCCGCATGTGGAACGCGCAGGGCAAGCTGCAGGACACCAAGGCGCTGATCCCGGATCGCTGCTACGCGACGATCTACCAGGTCGTCATCGACGACTGCCGCAGCAACGGCGCGTTCGACCCGACCACAATGGGCAGCGTGCCGAACGTCGGCCTGCTCAAATTTGTGGCCGAGGAATACGGCTCGCACGACAAGACCTTCCAGATTCCGCACGCGGGCACGGTCAAGGTCGTCGACGAGGCCGGCAAGGTGCTGCTGCAGCACACGGTCGAAGCCGGCGACATCTGGCGCATGTGCCAGACCAAGGACGCGCCGATCCGCGATTGGGTCCGTCTGGCGGTGGAACGCGCGCGCCTCAGCGCGACGCCGGCCGTGTTCTGGCTCGATCCGGCGCGCGCGCACGACGCGCAGATCATCGCCAAGGTCGAGACCTGCCTGAAGGACCACGACACGTCGGGCCTGGACATCCGCATCCTGCCGCCGGTCGAGGCGATGAAGTTCTCGCTCGCGCGCATCCGCAAGGGGCAGGACACGATCTCGGTCACCGGCAACGTGCTGCGCGACTACCTGACCGACCTGTTCCCGATCCTTGAACTGGGCACCAGCGCGAAGATGCTGTCGATCGTGCCGCTGATGGCCGGCGGCGGCCTGTTCGAGACCGGTGCCGGCGGCTCGGCGCCCAAGCATGTGCAGCAGTTCCTCGCCGAGGACTACCTGCGCTGGGATTCGCTCGGCGAGTTCCTCGCGCTGGCGGCATCGTTCGAGCATCTGGCCAACCGCACCGGCAACCAGCGCGCGGCCGTGCTGGCGCGTGCGCTCGACCAGGCCAATGGCCGCATCCTCGATGAAAACCGCTCGCCGGCACGCAAGGTTGGCGAACTCGACAATCGCGGCAGCCACTTCTACCTCGCGCTGTACTGGGCGCAGGCGCTGGCCGCGCAAGACGAGGACGCCCCGCTGAAGGCCGCCTTCGCGCCGCTGGCCAAGTCGCTGGCCGACAACGAGGCAGCGATCGTGGCCGAGCTGAACGGCGCGCAGGGCAAGGCCGTAGAGATTGGCGGCTACTACCATCCGGACGTGTCGCGGCTTGCGCCGCTGATGCGTCCCAGCGCGACGCTCAACGCTGCGCTCGCGTCGCTGGACGCCTGAGTCGGCCCCCCTCCGCGACGGAAGCTCCGTCGCGGAGGATGGCAAGTCGCTGAAACAAAAGACTTTCGCCGGCCGTTACCCGAGCGTTACCGCGGCAGTGCCGACGCGTGCCGACAAACGACGGCGCCGGCTTCTACTCTGTCCCTCCCGCTCCGCCCGTGGCCGATCGCACAGCCAGACTTCGTGCCGGAGCGCGAGGCAGGCCGCCGACATGCCGGCCTGCATTCCCCTGTTGAACAAATCGAAGGAAGAACTTCCATGTTGAAACGGAAACCCGTCTGGCTCGCGCTCGCCGCCACGCTCGCAACCGTGGCCAGCGCCCAGGCGCAGGAACAGTCCTGGCGCGTCGTCATGGGAACGGATGCGCGCGTCTCGGTCGCGGGCCTGCCGGCCGGCAGCCGCTCGTTCTCGAGCGATGACTATTCGATCGGTGACGTCGGGCAGGGCCTTGTCGGCATGCGCATGATCTCGCCGTCGGCCGGCTACTGGGCGATGAAGGCGGGCAGCTGGGTGCAGCTGGCCAAACTCGCGGTCACCGGCGCAATGGGCCCGGGACGGACTGGCGCCGAAGCCGACCACGTGTTCAAGGACCTGAACACGGACACGGGCTACGCCGGCGCGGACGGCCAGCGTGCGATCGTCGCGCGCGCCGGACTGCCGAACGACTCGCTCAATGCGACCTGGGGCGTCTGGCGCTGGGACTTGAACCGCAACATCGAGGTGGCGCGGGCGCTGACCGACGGCGCGCTGGGTCCGGCACTCGGCGCAGGCTGGATCTTCAAGAACACCTCCGACATGACCGTGCGCCAGATGAAGGGCGGCCAGACCCTGATCAACGCGAGCGTGGTGTCGCCAGGTGGCGCAGAGCCGCGCTATCTGGCCAAGGCGGTCCCCGGCCAAGGCATTGTCGGCTGTGCGCTGAGGAATTCGACCGATCCGAACCTTTCGCCGGGGCAGGGCGAGTACTTCGATACGACCTGGGGAATGTCGGGCGCCGTTTCGGTCACCACCGACAACCGCGTCTACCTGACCACCAGCACCAATCAGCGTGCGGGTACCTGGGAAGTGTGCAACGGCAGCCCGCGCGCGCGCGTGGCCACCAGCACGACCGGTGCGCTCGGCCCGGACGTCGGGGTTTCGACCGCCGTCTTCACGGAACTTTACGTGAATCAGCCGGGCGACGGCGGGCAGTTTTCCTTCTTCGGGAAGTTCCGTCCGACCGGTGCCGATACCCCGCGCCTGGGCCTGTTCTGGAACAACGGCAGCAGCAACCGCCCGCTGGCCATGAATGACACCGGCAACACGCACGGCCCGGGTTGGCTCGATGCGACCTGGAACAGCTTCAACGCCGACTCGCTGGTCACCGCGGGTGAATGGTCGGCGTTCCAGGCCTCGGTGCGTACGGCGGAGAACACCACGCCGTCCGGGCTGTGGCGGGTCAAGGCCAATGGCGCGCCGGAACTGGTTGCCCTGATCGGCCTCGTCGGCCAGTACGGGCCAGAAAGCGGCCGTACCTGGGACACGTTCCAGGCCAGCGCCGTGCTGGCCAACGGCGACATTGTCGTGCATGCCCGCACCATGCCGGGTTCGGAAAACGCATTCTGGCTGCTCAAGCGCGGCGCGGCGCCCAAGCGCATCCTGAAGGTGGGCCAGACGGTGTCGGTTCCGACCACCACCGGCGTGCAGCAGATCGCACTGTCGGACTACAGCTACAGTTCCGGAGCATTTCCGTACAGCCGCGGTAACGACTCCTGGATCGGCGCGGATGGCACGATGCTGCTGCGCGCCTCGCTGACCGGTTTCGGCAGCGTGCTGATCACCACTTCGCTGCCCAACCCGATCGACAAGATCTTCGCCAACGGCTTCGAGCGCTGATCGCGCACCAGCCGACCGCAGAAGGCACGCCGCGGTCGGCTGCACCGGAACGAAAAAGGGCGGCTGTTGCCGCCCTTCTCCTGTGTCGGTCTCCTGCGT
The DNA here is from genome assembly GCA_030150315.1 of Dokdonella sp. GTDB lineage: Bacteria > Pseudomonadota > Gammaproteobacteria > Xanthomonadales > Rhodanobacteraceae > Dokdonella_A. Next base: position 3,191 of record JASLGB010000150.1, read on the forward strand.
CGCGCGTCAGGCTCGAGGGCGACGGCCCATGATCAGCGAGACGATGAAAAGGATCAGAAACACGACGAACAACAACTTGGCGATACCCGCCGCGGCGCCGGCGATTCCGCCGAAGCCGAGCACGGCGGCTACCAAGGCAATGACAAGAAATACGATCGCATAGTGCAGCATGTAGGCCTCCTCGCGATGTGCGGCTGTCCCCTTCCGCTTTCTACCCTGCGCGCTGGGCGATGAATCGCACATGAGGAACCCGCGCGCCGCCTGCGGCGGGGAGTCGCGCAGGCGCTGTGCTAGGCTGCTCCGTTCTGTCTGGAAGGGGACTCCACACCATGAAGAAACTCGTCAGTCTGCTGCCTCTGGTTGTCGCGCTCGCCGCCTGCGGAAACGACACCTCTACCACTCCGCCGCCGGTTGCCAGGGCGCAGACCGCGCCCGCCGACCAGCCCGCGCAGCCGGTGCCGCCGCAGAGCGCCGCCGACCTGTTCACCGGAAAGCTGGACAAGGTGCTCGCCGGCGAGTGGCGCTCCGATGCGAACAAGGCACGCGACCAGTATCGCCATCCCAAACAGACGCTGGAATTCTTCGGACTGAAGTCTGGCGACACCGTGGTCGAGATCACGCCCGGCGGCGGCTGGTATGCCGAAGTGCTCGCGCCGCTGCTGCAAGATGACGGCAAGTACATCGGCGCGCTGGTGCAGGATTCCGACTCCGACTACGCGCGCAACAGCAACGAAAAGCTGCGCGAGTTGATGAAGAACGGCGCGGCGCAGTTTTCCGCGGCGCAGCTGATCGATTTCGATCCGAAGGCTCCATCGCTGGGTGCCCCCGATTCCGCCGATGTGGTGCTCACGTTCCGCAACGTGCACAACTGGCGTGACGGCGCGCCGGGCATGTTCAAGGCCTTCTTCGACGTGCTCAAGCCCGGCGGAACGCTGGGTGTGGTCGAACACCGCGCCGCCGCCGACGCCGATCCGGAAAAGAACAAGGATTCGGGCTATCTGGCGCGCGACTACGTGGTCAAGCTGGCCACCGATGCCGGTTTCGAGCTGGTCGCCGAGAGCGAGATCAACGCCAATCCCAAGGACACCAAGGACTACGAAAAGGGCGTCTGGACGCTGCCGCCGAGCCTGGCGCTCAAGGACCAGGACCGCGAGAAGTACCTTGCGATCGGCGAGTCCGACCGCATGACGCTGAAGTTCGTCAAGCCGAAGGGCGACCAGATCTTCTCGCAGCCGGACACGGCCAAGGACTGATCCGGCGGGCCGGCCTTGAGCCGGCCCGGTGACGTCATGTTGATCCTGCTCAACAAGCCGTATGGCGTGCTGTGCCAGTTCACCGACCACAGCATGCCGCCGCGCCGGACGCTGGCGGAATTCATCAGGCAAAAAGACGTCTATGCGGCTGGACGTCTGGACTTCGATTCGGAAGGCCTGCTGTTGCTGACCGACGACGGCGCCCTCGCGCATCGCCTGACCGATCCGCGCCACAAGCAGCCGAAAACCTATCTCGTGCAAGTCGAGGGCGAGCCGGCGTCGGCCGCCGTCGACGCGTTGCGGCGCGGCGTCGTGTTGAATGATGGCGCGACCCTTCCGGCCGAGGCGGAAGTGCTGGACGCCGCGCCGGAATGGCTGTGGCCGCGCGACCCGCCGGTGCGTTTCCGCAAGACCGTGCCGGATGCCTGGTTGCGCCTGACGATCCGCGAAGGCCGCAATCGCCAAGTGCGGCGCATGACCGCCGCGGTCGGCCTGCCGACGCTGCGCCTGATCCGCGAGCGCGTCGGAGCGCATGCGCTAGGCGACCTCGCGCCGGGACAGTGGCGCCACGGCTGAGCGCACCGCGGCTGCGCCCGATGCGGCTTGTCACGGTCGGCCATTCGCGCGTGGCGGAAGCTTGCCTGCGCATCGCCGCGGCGCCCTTGCCGACTCCCGGCGCCGCCGCTTCGGATCGTGCCCTGATTGGCTCCATCCATCGCATGCGTCGCGGTGCGTGACCTGAAGCAGGCCGAAGTGCATCCTGCGCAGCCGAGCGATCAGCCGCGACGCGGGCCATCCGCGCCAACCCATGCACGACACCAACCCCTCCGTTCCGCAACGCGATTTCCGCACACCGCTGGAGCTGACCCTGCTTGGCGCGATCTGGGGCGGATCGTTCCTGTTCATGCGCGTGGCGGCGAAGGATTTCGGCGCGTTCGCCCTCGTCGAAGTGCGTATCGTGCTCGGTGCCCTGATGTTGCTGCCGTTCCTGTGGCGCGCCCGCTCCCTGCTGACGGCGTCGCACTGGCGCCGTTTCGCGATCATCGGCGCGCTCAACTCGGCGATTCCGTTCTCGCTGTTCGCCTGGGGCGCCGAGCGCGCGCCGGCCGGCATCGGCGCGATCGCCAACAGCACCACCGTGCTGTTCACCGCCCTGATCGCGTTTCTGGTCTATCGCGACCGCATCGGCCTGCGTCGAGGCATCGCACTGGTCACCGGCTTCCTCGGCGTGGTGGTGCTGGCCAGCGGCAAGACGCAGGGCGAACACATTGCCGCTGCGGCGCTGGCCGGTACGCTGGCTTCGCTGTGCTACGGCTTCGCCGTCAACTTCACCAAGCACTGGCTGGCCGGCGTGCCGCCGCTGGCGGCGGTCGCCGGCACCCTCAGCTGCGCCGCGGTCATGCTGGCGCCGTTCGCGATCGCGACATGGCCGCCGACCTCGCCGCCGCTGCATTCCTGGCTCAGCGCAGCGGCGCTCGGAATCGTCTGCACGGGTCTGGCCTACGCGCTGTTCTTCCACCTGATCCAGCGCGTCAGCGCCTCGCGCGCATCGACCAATACCTACCTCGTGCCGTTGTTCGGCGTCGGCTGGGCGTGGCTGCTGCTTGGCGAGCAGCCGACGTGGACGATGCTGGTCGCCGGCGCCTTGATTCTCGGCAGCGTCATCGTCAGCCAGCGCGAGGCGGCGCCGTCGCGCTGACCGCTCAGCGATTCGTCAGCTGGATCTCGATGCGGCGGTTTTTCGCATAGGCATCGGCCGTGTCCGCGCCATCGAGCGGCTGGAACGAACCGAAGCCGTTGGCCGACAGCCGATGCGCCGGAATGCCCTGTACGACGAGGTATTTGACGATCGACACGGCTCGCGCGCTGGACAGCTCCCAGTTGGACGGGAACTGCGCCGTGCGGATCGGGCGCTTGTCGGTGTGGCCGTCGATGCGCAGCACCCAGTCGAGACTGGACGGAATCTCGGCGGCGACTTCCTTCACCGTCTCGGCCAGGCTGGCTAGGCGCTCCTGCGCGTCTGTATCAAGTTCGGCGGAACCGGAGTCGAACAAAATATCGGTCGGCAGCACGAAGCGGTCGCCGACCACGCGCACGTCACTGCGCTCGCCGAGCGCCTGACGCAGCTTGCCGAAGAACTCGGAGCGGTAGCGTTCCAGTTCGCCGACGCGGTTGGCCAGCGCGACGTTCAGCTCCTTGCCGAGGTCGACGATCTTCGCGTCCTTCGCACCCAGATCCTTGTTGGCGATATCGAGCGCGGCCTGGATCTTGCCGAGCTGGTCGTTCAGAGCGGCCAGCTGGCGATTGAGCAATTCCACGCGTGCC
>JASLGB010000284.1 GCA_030150315.1 Dokdonella sp.
GTGACCGGCTCCCAGCCGGTCATCGAGAACAGCGCATGCGGTTTCAGCCACGCGATGCCCCACGGACCTTGTCCCAGCCATGCCGACGGCAGCCAGCCCGCGCTGGCCAGCGACGGCAGCAGCAGGGTGTAGGTCCATACCGCGAATCCGGCGAGCAGGCCGGCGATCACGCCGAGGCGACTGGCGCCGCGCCAGTACAGGCCGCAGATGATCGCCGGCGCGAACTGCGCGACGGCGGCGAAGGACAGCAGTCCGATCGCGGCGAGGTTTTGTGTCTGCGTGCTGAAACGGTAGTAGAGGAACGCGAACATGCCCAGCGCAACGATGGTCACGCGGCGCACGCCGAGCACGATCGAGGACAGGTCGGCGCGCTGCTCCAGCTTCAATGCGCGGATGCGCAGCAGCGCCGGCATCACGAGGTCGTTGCTGACCATCGTGGCCAGCGCGACGGAGGCAACGATGACCATGCCGGTCGCGGCCGAGAATCCGCCGATGTAGGCGAGCACCGCCAGCATGCGGTTGTCGTTGATCAGCGGCAGCAGCAACACCCAGGCATCGGCAGTGGACGTGTCGCCGCCCGCCGCCTGCATGCCGGCGCTGGCGATCGGCAACACCAGCGCCGAAACGATGGCGAGGTAGAGCGGAAACATCCAGCGCGCACGACGCAGGTCGCGCGGGTCTTCGCATTCGACCACGACCACCTGGAATTGCCGCGGCAGGCAGAACAGCGCGGCCATCGCCAGCGCCGTCTGCGCGAAGAAGCCGCGCGGCAGGCCGCCGTCGGCGGCGCGCGCCAGCGGTTCGGCCAAACCGTCGAACCGCCCGTCGAGGTGCATCGCGTACAGACCGATCGCGGCAAACGCGACCAGCTTGACCACCGACTCGACTGCGATCGCCAGCATCATGCCGTGGTGGTGTTCGGTCGCGTCGATGCCGCGCGTGCCGAACAGGATCGAGAACACGGCAAGCAGCAGCGCAACGTACAGCGCGCTGTCGCCAAACGGCGAGGGCGAGGTCGCGGTGGAAACGCCGGAAAGCACGTCGACTCCGAGCGCGACCGCCTTCAGCTGCAGGGCGAGATAGGGAATGGCCGCGGTGACGGCGATCAGCGTGACCAGCGCCGCCAGCGTGTGCGACTTGCCGAATCGCGAGGCGATGAAGTCCGCGATCGAAGTGACGTTGCGTTCCTTGGCGATCAGCACCAGCCGTTCGAGCACGCCGAAGCCGAACACGATCAGCAGGACCGGGCCGAGATAGATTGGCAGATAGGACAAACCATCGCGCGCGGCCGTGCCGACCGCGCCGTAGAAGGTCCAAGAGGAGCAGTACACGGCCAGCGCCAGGCTGTAGACGATCGGCCGCAACCAGGCCCGCGCCGGATACAGGGGCCGGCGATCGCCGTAGTACGCGATCGCGAACAGCGCGAACACGTACAACACCGAAACCAGCACCAGCAGCCAGGGCGCGATCATGGGTACCTCCCGCACGTGGCGGACATTCTACGCATCGCGCTTGATCTGGCGCGCGATGACGGCAACATAGGAAGAATGCCATCCACGCGACGCGACTCGATCGAAACCGTGCTCGTCCCGCCTCCGCTCGGGGCGGACGAAATCCATGTGTACCTCTACACGATGGCGCCGGATGCGCGCGGCCGCGCGATAACCGAGGCCGCCCGCGGGGTGCTCGACCGCCTGCTGTGCGTGCATACCGGACGCATGCAGGCGCCGACCGTGCTGGAAGGGCCGCACGGCAAGCCGTATGCGCCCGATGCGGACGGCATCGAGTTCAACCTCAGCCATTGCGGCAACCATGTGGTGCTGGCCATGGCGCGCGGACAGGCGGTCGGCGTGGACATCGAACGCCTGCGGCCGCGGCCTTCGGCGATGGCGCTGGCGCGGCGCTTCTTCGCCACCGACGAGGCCGACGCGCTCGAACGGATGTCCGAAGCGGTGCGTGCGGTCGCCTTCATGCACCTATGGACGCACAAGGAAGCGGTGTTGAAGTCGCTCGGGGACGGGCTGCAGTTCGGTCTCGACCGGCTCGCGTTCTCGCTCGACGACGAAGGCAAGGTGGAACGCTTCCTGCGCATCGCCGAAGGCGGTGGCCCGGTCGACAGCTGGCGCCTGCACCAGTTGTCGATGGTGCGGAACGTCGTCGGCGTGCTGGCCTGGCGCGACGTCGACCGCTCGGTGCGCCTGTTCCGGCTGGCCGAACCCGGCTGATCATGGCTGCAACGCTCCGGCGCTTCCGTTCGTCCTTGGTTTTGCAATGGCCGATGGAACCGTCCGCGACGTGAGCGAGATCCGCACCCCTTCCGGTTTCGGACTCGAACTGGACCGGGTCACGCTGGAGCGTGCCCGGCGCGGCGACATGCGGGCGTTCGCTGCGATCTACGAGCGGTTCGGAGGTGCGTGCTACAACCTAGCGCTGCGCGTTCTGGGGGAACCGGCAGCGGCCGAGGACATCGTGCAGGAAGTGTTCCTGAAGCTGATGGCCAGCCTGCGCGGTTTCCGCGGCGAGGCGCCGTTCGGTGCATGGCTCAAGCGGATGACGGCGAACGCGACGATCGACAGCCTGCGCGTCCACCAGCGGTTTCGCGACGACGACGTGGACGCCCTGTTCGAGACGATGTCCGCGCCCGATTCCGATGCGGAGCACCGCACCGATGCGTGGGCGTTGCTGATGCGGCTGCCGCCGCGGGCGCGCGCCGTGGTGATCCTGCATCAGGTGGAAGGGTATACGCACAAGGAAATGGCCGAATTGTTCGGGCAAAGCGAAAGCTATTCGAAATCGATCCTG
>JASLGB010000324.1 GCA_030150315.1 Dokdonella sp.
GCGTTGCAGCCTGAGTTGTTGCAGGTTTTTCGCGGCCAGCAGACGCAGGTCATCGTCGAACCAGAATTTCACCCAGGCCTGCAGGTATTCGGTGGGGCGGTACTCGCTCTGCGGCGAGAACCAGGCCACCTCGATGTCGACCTCGTTGGCACTGAACAGTGGCGTGCCACCACCGCCGCAGAAACCCACCAGCACGCCGGCCTTGGCCAGTTCACGCATGGCCGCCTGGGTGACCGAGGTACCGGTGCCCAGCAATACCGTCGTGGTATTGGCGATGGGGATATTCCAATACAGCGATTGCTTGCCGGCATCGGTGACGTATTCGACCCGCCCACCGTTCACCAGTACCCGGCAGTGCTGCAGATAGTAGAGATTGGCGCGCTTGGAATGCAGGATCGTTTTCAGATCCGATGGCGCGAAACTGTCCATGATCAACATGCCCCCCGCATGCTGAAATCCTCGTTCAAATCACCTTGCCATCGAGGAAGTTTTCGTTTCGTGATTATTTGGCCGATAGCAGCCGTTGTTCGCCTCGCGGATACGGAGGCCTGGCGGTTGTCGTCGAGGGTGTCCAGCCGCTGTTTGCGCTTGAGCTTCGCGCGCGGGGCTGTGGCGAAACGCAAGCGGCCTGGCGCAGCAGGCCAGTGATTTCACCGCGTCGACCATGCTTGATCAGGCGGGTCACCGATGCCTCCGTCGAGGGACGATCGGCGCCGACTCTGGGGCGGACTCGGGTGCGGACTTCCGAGGGCTAGGTTTCGTGCAACTGGAACGGGTCGGAGGTCGGTGGCAGGCAGTGCGTGCCGCGACAGATCCAGGCAACGCCGCCGCTCTCGTGCGTCTGCGCAGAGAGGATTCCGGGCAGGTTCGCGGCATCGGGCGGGATGCGGAAAACGTGCGCCGCCGGCGATGCGGCCACGGCGTCCTGCCATCGCGCCGCTTCGGCCTCGGTCGCGCGCAGCACGATGTGGGTGGGCGGATGCAGGAATTCGTCCAGTGCAAGCGCCAGCGAACAGCAGGCATGCGGATAGGTCGACAGCGTCGGCCACGCGGCGCGCAGCACGCGCTCGGCGGCGTCGGAATAGCGCGTATCACCGAGCAGGTGGCCGAGCGTCAGCAAGGCGCGCGCCGCAACGCCGTTGCCGGAGGGCAGCGATTCGTCCATCCACGGCTTCGGGCGTTGCGGCAGCGGCTCAGCATCGTGCGCGGTGAACCAGAAACCGCCGCGCTCGCGGTCCTCGAAACGGTCGAGCAAGGCATCGGCGAGCGCGATCGCCCAGTCCAGGTCGCGGCGGATCCAGCGCAGTTGCAGCATCGCCAGCAGCGCATCGAGCAGGAAGGCGTGATCGTCGAGGTAGGCGGGAAACCTGGTTTCGCCGCGCGCGTGGCTGGCGTACAAACGCCCATCGCGCCACAGATTTTGGTGCAGGAAACCGAGCGCGCGTTCGACTGGCTCGCACAGCGGCGCAAGGCCGGGATCCGCGTGCAGCGCACGGGCTGCGCCACCGATCAGGAGGGCATTCCACGCGGTCAGGACCTTGTCGTCGAGCGCGGGGCGGGGACGCCGCGCGCGCGCGGCGGCGAGCTTGGCGCGTGCGCTCTGCCAGCGTGCCTGTGCCACATCGATCGCGATGCCGAGCACGGCGGCGGTCTGGTCGAACGTGGCGGCTTCGCACAGGTGCCAGGCGTGATGTTCGAAGTTCGGCGGCTGATCCAGCCCGAAGCGGTACTCGGCCACGGCGTACTCGTTCGGGTCGAGCAGGGCGCGGATCTCGTCGCGCTGCCAGACGTAGTAGCGGCCTTCCTCGCCTTCGGAGTCGGCATCGAGTGAACTGAAGAAGCCGCCGTCGGGCGCATGCATTTCCCGCATCAGCCAGTCCGCGCAGTCGTGCGCGGCACGCGCCAGTTGCGGGTTGCCGAAAGGCGTGCCGGCCATCGCCATCAGCGGCAGCAACTGCGCGTTGTCGTACAGCATCTTCTCGAAGTGCGGAATGCGCCATTCGGCGTCGACGCAGTAACGGAAGAAGCCGCCGGCGAGATGGTCGTCTAGGCCGCGCGCGGCGATGCGTTCCAGTGTCAGCCGCGCCATCGCGGCGGCGTTCTTGTCCGCCGCATCATTGCCTTGTTTCAGCAGCAGCTCGATTTCGGTCGCGTGCGGAAACTTCGGCGCGCCGAGATGGCCGCCGTTCTCCACATCGAAATTCGCCGCGATGCGCGCGATGGCATGCCGGATCGGCGCGGCATCGAGCGTGGCGTCGTGTGGTTCTTCGTTGTCGTGCTCGGCCAGAAAGTTCGCCAGCGAGGCGTTCTGGGCGCGCACGTCTTCGGGTTTCTCGTCGTGCCAGCGGCGCACGCCGTGCAACACCTGGGTGAAGGAAGGCAATCCGTGTCGCGGCGTCTTCGGGAAATAGGTGCCGGCGAAGAAGGGTAGACGGTCGTCGGCGGTCAGGAACATCGTCAGCGGCCAGCCGCCACCGCGGCGTGCCAGCGCCTGATGCGCGAGCTGGTAGACCTTGTCGAGGTCGGGCCGTTCTTCGCGGTCGACCTTGATGTTGACGAAACGCTCGTTCATCACGCGCGCGGTGGCTTCGTCCTCGAAGCTTTCATGCGCCATCACATGGCACCAGTGGCAGGCGGCGTAGCCGATGGACAGCAGGATCGGCTTGCCTTCGCGACGGGCGGTGTCGAAGGCGGCATCGCACCATGGCCACCAGTCGACCGGGTTGGCGGCGTGCTGGCGCAGATAGGGGCTGGTTTCGGTCGCGAGGCGGTTGTCCATGCCGGCAGTCTACGCCGCCGGTTGTGACGCCGTGCCGTGCGCGCTACCGTGCGCGCCCCGAAGCGGAGTGCGTGTCGTGAGCGAATCCATCGAATACCCGGCCCTCTGGCTCAAGCGTGGCGAGGATGCGCGCCTGCGTGCCGGCCACCTGTGGGTCTATTCGAACGAAATCGACGTGGCGCGCTCGCCGCTGGCCGGTTTCGAGCCTGGTGATGTCTGCGCCATCGTCGATCATCGCGGCAAGCCGATCGGCGTGGGTTACGTCAATCCGCACTCGCTGATCGCGGCGCGCCTGGTGTCGCGCGGGATGGATCATGCGCTCGACCGCTCGCTGATCGTGCATCGCCTCAATGTCGCGCTGGCGCTGCGCGAGCGCCTGTATGCGGAACCGTACTACCGCCTGGTCTATGGCGAATCCGACGGCTTGCCGGGTCTGGTCGTCGACCGTTTCGGTGATGTGCTGGTCGCGCAGATCGCGACCGCGGGCATGGAGCGGCTGAAGGACGAAATCGAGGCGGCGCTGTTGAAAGTGCTGAAGCCGCGGCAGTTGTGGTGGAAGAACGATTCGGGCATCCGCGCGATGGAGAGCCTGCCCGACTACGCCGATCTCGGCCATGGCGAGGCCGGCGGCGAAATCATCGCGCGTGAAGGCGGCCTCGAATTCGTCGTCGATCCGATCGGCGGCCAGAAGACGGGCTGGTTCTACGACCAGCGCGAGAACCGCGATCTGCTGGCGCGATTCGTCAAGGGCAAGCGCGTGCTCGACGTCTGCACCTATCTGGGCGCGTGGGGTCTGCGCGCCGCCGCTGCCGGCGCGAGCGAAGTCACCTGCGTGGATGTGTCCGCCAGCGCGGTGGAGGCGACGGCGCGCAACGCGGAGCGCAACGGACTGGCCGACCGCGTGAACGTGATGCGCGCGGATGCGTTCGATCATCTGAAGGCGCTGCGCGAGGCACGCGAGCAGTACGACGTCGTCATCCTCGATCCTCCGGCGTTCATCAAGAAGCGCAAGGATTTCAAGGAGGGCGCGCTCGCCTATCGCCGTCTCAACGAACTGGGCATGCAGGTGCTGGCGCGCGATGGCCTTCTGGTCACCTGTTCCTGCTCGCACCACATGCCGCGCGCTGCCCTGCTCGAAGGCGTGCAACAGGGTGCCCGTCATCTGGATCGCCAGGTGCAGTCGCTGATCGCGCTGCAGCAGGCACCGGATCACCCGGTGCATCCGGCGATTCCAGAGACGGATTACCTCAAGGGATACGTGCTGCGCGTGTTGCCGGCGTAGCTATCGCCTGGCC
>JASLGB010000290.1 GCA_030150315.1 Dokdonella sp.
CCTTTTCCATTCGCATCGCGTGCCCCGGCGGGTCAGAAGCGCAGACGCGCGAACAGCGACGGCCCGTGGAAGTCGATGTCCAGCGCCGAGCTGGAGTTGCTGCGGTTGCGCTGCAGGCTGAGCTTGCTCTTGCCGTACTCCACGCCAAGGCCGACGTTCGTCCATGGAAACCATTCGACGCCGGCCCGCACGTTGTACAGATGCCCGGCCAGCTTGCCGCCGTTCTTCTTCAAGCCGTTGGCGTCGGCATAAAGACGCAGCGAATCGGAGAATGCGTGCTTGTAGGCGAAGGTGACGACCGGCGCTGCGGCGTCTTCGCTCCATGCCGCTTCGGCGCGGATCTGCTCGCCGCCACTGGAGACGCTGCCTGCCAAGCCAAGCTTGGCCCGGTAGTAGGCCGCACCGAGGCCGAAGCCGAACACGTCGTTGCCGCTGCCGAACCACCAGTGGTAGCTGGCGCTGCCGAGGTCGATGTCGAAATCGCTGCGGAAATCCGCCGATAGATCGAAGGACACGTCCTCGTAGTCGAACACACCATCGTAGCGGCGCTTCTTCGTGCGGCTCAGCGCGTAGTAGTCGAAGCTGAAGCCTTGGCTGTCGAACAGCAGCAGGTCCAGGCGCGCGCGCGCGACCGACTGGTTGCCCTTGCCGAGGTCAAGCTTTCCCAGCGATCCGGCCGACGTCGTGGTGCCTTCCAGCGTCGCTTCGGTATCGAAATTCGAGCCACCAACCCACACGCTGATCCGGTCCAGCGCAGGCGACGGAGCGGCATGCGCCACGCCAAAACCGGCCATCGCCAAACCCAGGCCACACAAGATCCTAGAAACGCTCATGTCATTCTCCCCTGATCCGAACGAATGCGGGATGATGACGTTTCGGCCACTCTTATGCAAAGTCCATAACGTGCGTTTGCGACGCACGCACAGCGCGCGATGCAGCGCGTGCAAGCGGCTTCTGCCGCGGCATGCCATCGCCTTCCCGCGGCGCAGCCCTGCGCAGGGCTGCGTCTCGATAGCGCAGGCATCGCAACCCCGCTCAAGCCAACGGAACCTCCAATGAAACATGCGCCCCAGGGAACATTCGATGTGAGCCTGAAAGCTCTCGAGCCATACAACACGCAGGCGGACGCCGGACTTGGACGGCGCGCGATCGACAAGCACTTCCACGGCGATCTGGAAGCCGTCAGCCAAGGCGAGATGCTGAGTGCCGGCGGCGCCGTGCAGGGCTCGGCCGACTATGTCGCGATCGAGCGCGTTTCCGGCACGCTGCACGGCCGTCGCGGCAGCTTCACCCTGCAGCATTTCGCGACGATGACACGCGACACGCCGCACCTGCGCATCGTTGTCATGCCGGATTAAGGCAGCGGCGAACTGGCCGGTTTGTCCGGCACGATGGACATCCGCATCGGCGCCGACAGCTCGCACGCCTATGCCTTCGACTACGAACTGGCCGACTGAACGCCGGAAACGGCGAAGCCCGCCCTCCCCTCCGGGAAAGCGGGCCTCGTCAGGCCGCCCGGTCGGCGTCAGACCGCGCCGGCCAGTTCCGCTGCCGTGTCGCGCGCTGCCGCGAGCGTCGCGGCGATGTCCTCGCGCGTGTGCGCGGTCGAAACGAACAGGTTCTCGTAAGCGCCCGGATGGAACAGCACGCCACGCTTGAGCATGCCCCGCCACCACGCGTCGAAGATCTTCTGGTCGGCGCGGCGCTCGGCATCGCGGTAGTTGTGGATCGGCTCCTGCGCGAACCACACCTGCATCAGCGGGCCGATGCCGACGACGTGCGCCGGCAGGCCGGCATCGTTCAGCACCTTGGCCAGCCCGACCCGTAACTCGTCGGAAACCGCATCGAGCTGCTCGTACAGGCCCGGCGTCGCCAGCTCATCCAGCGCGGCGTTGGCCGCTGCGATCGCGATGCCGTTGGCACTGTAGGTGCCAGCCATCGACACGGTGCCGTTGCTGACCAGCGCCATGATGTCGGCGCGACCACCCATCGCCGCGACCGGGAATCCGCCACCGATGCCCTTGGCGAAAACCGACAGGTCCGGCGTGACGCCAAGCCGCGCCTGCGCGCCACCGAGGCCGAGACGGAAGCCGGTGATGACCTCGTCGAAGATCAGCACGACGCCGTGCTTGCGGGTCAGCTCGCGCATCGCTTCCAGATAACCCGGCAGCGGCAGGATGCAGCCGGTGTTGCACATGACCGGCTCGGTCAGCACCGCGGCGATGGAATCGCCCTCGCGCTCGAGCGTATCGGCCAGCGCCTGCGCGTCGTTCCACGGCAGGATGATGAGATTTTCCTCGACGCCCTTCGGCATGCCCGGGCCTTGCGCGACCGCGATCGGACGCGCATCGGGGCCGGCCTTGTCGATCGACGGATGCTTGCTCCAGTACACGCCATCGGAGAAGCCGTGGTACATGCCTTCGAAGCGGATGATCTTGTTGCGCTTGGTGAAGGCGCGCGCAAGCCGCGTCGCATACAGCACCGCTTCGGTGCCGGTATTGCACAGGCGCACCATGTCCACGCTCGGCACCGCGTCGATGATCTTCTGCGCGAGGCGTGCTTCGTCTTCGGTCGGCAGGGCGAACACGGTGCCGCGCTGCTGGATGAAGTCGACGACGGCCTGGGTCACGCGCGCCGGGCGATGGCCGAGCAGCATCGGGCCGAGTCCGAGCAGGTAGTCGATGTACTCATTGCCGTTGACGTCGGTCAGGCGCGAGCCCTGCCCCTTGTCGACGAACAGCGGATAGGGATTCCAGCCCGACCAGGTCGCGCGCGCGGTGCTGTTGACGCCACCCGGAATGAGTTTGCAGGCGGCATCAAACAGCGTTCCGCTGCGCGACGTGTCGAGTCCGGCAACGAGGCCGGCGGCGGGATTTACGATGTCCAAGAGTGCAACTCCACAAAGTCTGATCGGCCCCGCGCACGGCGGGGTTGGTGAGGGTTTCACGGGGTTTCCGCCGTCGCGTCGCGGGCGGATCGGGCGCGTGTCA
>JASLGB010000426.1 GCA_030150315.1 Dokdonella sp.
GATCGACGTGACCAAGCTGCTCGCGAACTGGGGCGCAGGCACCGGCTTCAATCCGAGCCAGCAAGGCGTCACCGGCGCGTGGGCCGATCTTTCCACCAGCAGCCAGGGCGTCGTGCTGGAAGCCTTCCCGTCCATCGGCCAGTTCTTCGGCGGCTGGTTCACCTTCGACACGACGGCTGCCGGCGGCCAGCGCTGGTACACGATCCAGGGCAACGTGAATGCGTCATCGCCGACCTCGGATCTGCAGATCTACCGCTTCACCGGAGGCCGCTTCGACAGCGCGCAGGCGAGCCAGATGAGCGCGGTCGGCTCGGTGCAGATGCGCTTCAACGATTGCAGCCATGCCACGCTCGACTACCACTTCAGCGACGGCAGCGGCCGCAACGGCACGCTCGACCTCACGCGGCTTTCGACGCCGACCGCCTGCTCGGCCAGCGGAGACGCCAGCGCCAGCGGATCGCAGCATCTGCTCTCCGGCACCTGGGCCGATCCGTCCAACAACTCGCAGGGCCTGGTCGTGGACATCAGCCCGGCGCAGAGCAGCTTCTTCGCCGCGTGGTACACGTTCTCCGGCAGCGGCACCAGCGGCACCGATGCGGCCTCTCAGCGCTGGTTCACCCTGCAGGCGCCGATCACCAGCGGTGCGCGGCAGGTGACCAACATGCCGATCTACGTTTCCAGCGGCGGCGTGTTCGACCGCGAATCCGCCACCACGCTCAAGCAGGTCGGCAGCGCGGACCTGCGCTTCCAGAGCTGCTCGCGCGCCACGCTGGACTACCGCTTCCAGTCCGGCAGCGGCTTCCCGGCCAGCGGCAAGCTGGATCTGGCGCGCGTCGGCCCGGTGCCGGCAGGCTGCTCGTTCTGATCGCGCGCCCGGCCGGCAACCCGCGTTGCCGGCCGGGCCAACCGGCCTGCGCACACCCGCCGCATTCGGCCGCATGGCCGCTCAAGGCGGGCGCGCAGTATCCTAGGCGGTGCAGTGTCGGCATCGTGCCGGCTTCCGAACGTGACAGGAAATCCCATGGGTAGAGGTCCCAGCATCGAGAACCGCAAGAACGCCGAGGATGCGCGTCGCGGCAAGCTGTTCACCAAGTTGATCCGCGAGATCACCGTCGCCGCGCGCGGCGGCGCCGATCCGGCTGGCAACCCGCGTCTGCGCGTGGCGATCGACAAGGCACTCACCGCAAACATGACCAAGGACACGGTCGAGCGCGCCGTGCGCCGCGGCTCGGGTGCCGACGGCGCGGACAACATGCAGGAAATCCGCTACGAAGGTTACGGCCCGTCCGGCGTCGCGCTGATCATCGACACGATGACCGACAACCCGGTACGCACGGTGTCCGAAGTGCGCCACGCGCTATCCAAGAATGGCGGCAACCTTGGCACCTCCGGCTCGGTCGCGTTCCAATTCCACCGGCTCGGCGAGCTGGTGTTCGACACCTCCGATGACGGCGCCGAAGACCGCCTGCTGGAAGTCGCGCTGGAAGGCGGCGCCGACGATGTGCAGACCGACGAGGGCCACAGCACCGTGCTGTGCGCGCCGGAGAACTTCGAGAGCGTGAAGAAGGCGCTCACCGATGCCGGCTTCACGCCGCTTTCCGCCGACATCGTGATGCGACCGGAAAACCGCGTCGCCGTCAGCGGCGAAGTCGAGGAAACCCTGCGCGACCTCATCGACTGGCTGGAAGAGCTGGACGACGTGCAGGAGATCTACCACAACGCCGCATTGCCGACGGCCGGATGAAGCCATTCGTCGAGGACGAATCCGTCCTTGCGCGCGCGGCGCCTGCGCCCGACGCGACGATCGCCTGGGGCGACCTGCCCGACCAGGTCGCCGACATCCGCTACGGCCATGCCGGTGCCGGCTCGCGGCCATTGCTGGCCCTCATCCACGGCGGCTTCTGGCGCCCAGCCTACGATCGCGGCCACACCGGCCCGATGGCGAGCGCGCTGGCCGCGCTGGGCTGGAGCGTCGCCTCGCTCGAATACCGCCGCGTGCCCGGCGACGCCGAGGCCAGCGCCAGCGATGTCTTGACCGCGCTCCGTGTGCTGCCAGCGCGCATCGGTCACCACGACGGTAGCGTGATCGCGATCGGCCATTCGGCGGGCGGACAGCTGGCCCTGCTCGCGGCGACCCGGCCACCGGCGGCGCTGCACGCGGCACTGGCGCTGGCCCCGGTCGCGGATATGCGCCTGGCCGAGTCGCTGAACCTCGGCGACGGCGCGGTGGCGGCGTTTCTCGGCACGGAGGCGGCCTCGCGCGCGCAGCTCGATCCCGCGCGCCTGCCCTCGCCCGCGATTCCGACCACGATCCTGCAAGGCCTGGAAGACACGACCGTGCCGCCTTCGCTGGCGCGCTCGTATGCGCTGGCGCATGCGAGCGTTCGCGTGACCGAGATGGCCGGTTGCGGCCACTACGCCGTCATCGATCCGCAAAGTTCGGCATGGTCGAACGTGGTCGAAGAAATCGGACGCCACGCGCGCCGCTGAATCGCGCGACCTGCCACGCCACGGCGCACGCAGCCGACATCGGTCACCTGCGGATTTCCGCCGAGACGGATTCCCGCCGAAGCATCGCACCGACGCGCCACTCCGACAGCCATGCGCGACTGCGCACGAGCCTGCGTCAGTGCGATGCGGAGTCGGCCGGAGACTGCGCGATGTTGCCGCCGGGTGGCGTGCGCGCCGACGCCGGAATGCTGCGCTCGCCGGCCAGCCGCTCCGCGCGTGACAAGGCCTGCTGTCAGGCTTCGTGCTGATCCAGCGCCGCGTACAGGCGCGCCAGCAGCACGGCACAGGAAAAATCGTGATCGGCCCAGCGCGCCACGCGCCCGGCGGGGACGCTGGCGCGCTCGGTCTGACCGCTGTCGATCAGGGCACCGACGTGGGACACCGCCACGGTGCGCACATCGGCCGGCACGCTCCAATGCGCGGTTTGATCGAACGCATCCGCGTAGCTGCGCAGCGCCGCCTCGCGCTCGTCGCGCGCCCAGTCCACGTCGGCTTGCGCCAACGCGGCGAACAAGCCGGCAGGCGGCGATTGCGCGGTCTGCCAAGCCCACTGCGAGAAGCGCTGCGCCTCCGTCGCGGCCTGTGCGATCTGCTCGCTGCCAAGCAATGCACGCACCAGATCCGGCCGGGCGCGTGCGCGCTCCCGCGCCGCATCCGGGCCGTCCAGTCCGTCGACCGCCTTGCGTGCCGGCGCGACCGCATCCGCCGGACGACCCTCGAGCAGCGCGAGTCGCGATTCGACCGCCGCGATCCACACGCTGAGCGGATCGTCGCGATGGTGGCTGTCGCCCAGCAACTGCGCCAGCAGCGCATGCGCTTCGCTGACTCGCCCCAGCGCGGCCAGCGCGCGCACGCGCTGCAGTCGCATCCAGTCGCGATTGTGCGGATTGTCGAGATGGTCCGATTGAGCGAATGCCGCATCGCTGGCTGCCAGCGCCACATCCGGGCGCAGCAGGGCGAGCTGGGCATCGACCTCGGCACCGACGGTCAGGAACCATTCGCCCAGGGCGCCGAAGCGCTCGAAGCGCTCGAAGCGCGCGACCGCTCGCTGCAGGCCGGGCAAGGCCTCCGCGTAACGGCCGCGGACATTGTCGAGCACGCCTTCGTTGGCCTCGACGCGCCCCAGCGCCAAGGTATCGCCGGCCAGCTCCAGCGCGACGCGGGCGCGCGCCAGATCGGCACTGCCGAGGTCGTACTGGCCGCGACTGGCATGCGCGGCGCCCAACCCCGTGTACGCCTGCCCGAGGATTGCGGGCTGGTTGCGGTCTTCGACCAGCGCCACCGCTTCGGTGAAGGCCGTCTGCGCGTCGGCGGCGCGGCCTTCGCGCATCGCGACCGCGCCAAGACCGTTGAGGATGCACGCACGCAACACCGGGTCGACCTCGGCCGCCACCTGCGCCAGCAGCGTGTGCAAGGCCTTGCCTGCGGCATCCATGCGGCCGGAGCGAAACTCGATCTGCGCCCGCTGCAGACGGATCGACGGCGCCTCGCGCAATGCCAGCGGCGCGGCTTCGATCAGGCGCAGCGCGGTCGGAAAATCGTCGCTGAGCAGGGCCGCCTCGGTGCGCTGCTGCAGCTCGGTCAGCGACAGCGCCGCATCATGCCCGGCCGGCGGCGTCAGCCCGAACAGCACCAGCAGCTGGTCGCTGGCCTCGGAAGCCGCCGCCACCGCATCGCGGCGTTCGGCACTCACGTCGCGATGGCGGCCGTGGGGTTAGCGCAGGCTCAGGCTCACGCGCCAGTTGCCGCCGACCTGCTCGGCTCGCGGCACGATCAGGAAACGCGCGCCAGTCGCCGATCGCAGCGCCTGCGTGACCGCCTCGTCGCCGCGGGCGTTGCGGCTCAGCGCGACTACGCTGTCACTCG
>JASLGB010000427.1 GCA_030150315.1 Dokdonella sp.
CTCATCTGCTCGAGCACGCTCCTGACGGCGAGCTCGACGTCGTTGGCGGCCAGGTGCTTCTGCCGTGCGGCCAGGGCTTCGATCAGCTCCGACTTGGTCATCGCTTGGGGTGTTCTCGTCAAAAAAAGCGCGCATCGGAAACGATGCGCGCATCATGCGGACGCGGCGCGCGGACCCCCGCGCGCCGCGGATTGCCATCAGCGGTTCAGCTGTTCCTTGAGCAGCGCGCCGAGCTTGGTCGTGCCGCCGGTCGCACTCTGGTATTCCTCCAGCGTGCTCTGCAGCTCGTCCTCGTCCTTCGCGCGGATCG
Source organism: Dokdonella sp. (assembly GCA_030150315.1). Lineage (GTDB taxonomy): Bacteria > Pseudomonadota > Gammaproteobacteria > Xanthomonadales > Rhodanobacteraceae > Dokdonella_A. The sequence goes on from JASLGB010000427.1 coordinate 311, forward strand.
AGAGCTGCAGGCTGCGGCCCTTGCGATCCATGCCGACGAACTTCGCTTCGACCGTCTCGCCAACCTTGAGGGGCTGGGTGGCGTCGTCGATGCGTTCCGTGGCGATGTCGTTCGCACGCGGGGAGCCTTCCACGCCGTCGCCGAGGTCGATCGTCGCGCCCTTGGCGTCGACTTCGCGCACGGTGCCGGTGAGGATGCTGCCGCGCGGATGCGAAGCCATGAACTGGCCGAACGGATCCTGCTCGAGCTGCTTGATGCCGAGCGAGATGCGCTCACGCTCCGGATCGACCGCCAGCACGACCGCCTCGATCTCGTCGCCCTTCTTGAAGTTGCGCACGAGGTCTTCGCCGGTGGTCTGCCACGAGATGTCGGACAGGTGCACGAGGCCGTCGATGCCGCCGTCCAGGCCGACGAAGATGCCGAAGTCGGTGATCGACTTGATGGTGCCCGCGACCTTGTCGTTCTTCTTGTGGATCGCGGCGAACGCTTCCCACGGATTGGCGCTGGTCTGCTTCATGCCGAGCGAGATGCGGCGACGCTCCTCGTCGACGTCCAGGACCATGACCTCGACCTCGTCGCCGACCTGCACGACCTTGGCCGGGTTGACGTTCTTGTTGGTCCAGTCCATCTCGGACACGTGCACCAGGCCTTCGACGCCCGGCTCCAGCTCGACGAAGCAGCCGTAGTCGGTGACGTTGGAGACCTTGCCGAACAGGCGCGTGTTGCTCGGGTAGCGGCGCGAGATGTGCACCCACGGATCCTCGCCGAGCTGCTTGAGGCCCAGCGAAACGCGGTTGCGCTCACGGTCGAACTTGAGCACGCGCACGTCCAGCTCGTCGCCGACATTGACGACTTCGGACGGATGGCGAACGCGCTTCCACGCCATGTCGGTGATGTGCAGCAGACCGTCGATGCCGCCGAGGTCGACGAACGCACCGTAGTCGGTGAGGTTCTTGACCACGCCCTTGACGACAGCGCCTTCCTGCAGGCGGTCGAGCAGCTGTTCGCGCTCGGCGCTGAACTCGCTTTCGACGACTGCGCGACGCGAAACGACCACGTTGTTGCGCTTGCGGTCCAGCTTGATGATCTTGAACTCGAGTTCCTTGCCCTCGAGGTACGACGGGTCGCGCACCGGGCGCACGTCGACCAGCGAACCCGGCAGGAATGCGCGGACATCGCGGATATCGACAGTGAAGCCGCCCTTGACCTTGCCGGAGATGCGGCCGGTGATGGCGGCATTGGCGGTCTGCGCTTCTTCGAGCTCGTCCCATACCAGCGAACGCTTGGCCTTCTCGCGCGAGAGCTTGGTCTCGCCGAAGCCGTCTTCGATGGCGTCGAGCGCGACCTTGACGTCGTCGCCGACCTCGATCTCGAGCTCGCCCTTGTCGTTCTTGAACTGCTCGATCGGGATGATGCCTTCGGACTTCAGGCCGGCGTTGACCACGACCACGTCGGTACGGATCTCGACGACGACGCCCGTGACGATGGCGCCATTGCGCAGCTTGGCCAGCGATTGGCTCTGTTCGAACAGTTCAGCGAAACTTTCAGTCATGTTGGTTTCCAGTGGATGAATCAGGTCGGTCCCCGCAGGAATTGCCGACCCCCCTGCCTGTGGATGCGGAAACGCCCGCATCGATCGCGTTCCGGCAACGGTGCCGGGCCTTTGCCCTCTCAGGGGCATTCCTGTCATGCGCGTGGACGACGCCGTGCGGGACGTGGCGATCCGCGCCGCGGACCGCTACGCCGAACGGACGACAGCCAACACCCGGGCGACCACTTCCTCCACCGGAACTGCGGTGGTATCGATGATCAGCGCCCCGGCTGCCGGCTTCAGCGGCGCGACCTTGCGGGTCGCATCGCGTTCGTCGCGTGCTTCGATTTCGCGCAAAAGGGTTGCGAGTGTAACAGCCAACCCCTTTGCCCTCAACTGCTTATACCGGCGTCGCGCGCGCTCGTCGGCGCTGGCAGTCAGGAAGACCTTGAACGGCGCGTCGGCGAAAACGACGGTTCCCATGTCGCGCCCGTCGGCGACCAGCCCCGGCGCCTTGCGAAACGAGCGCTGCTTGTCCAGTAGAGCGGCACGCACGGCCGGGATGGCCGCGATGGCCGAGGCGGCTGCGCCGGCGGTTTCGGTACGGATTTCGTCGGTCGCGTCGTGGCCGTTGACGATCACGCGCGTTTCGTCGCCGTCCTTGGGGTCGCGGAAGACGATCTTCGCCGTCTCCGTGCAGCGCGTGACGGCCGCCGTGTCGGAAAGGTCGATTCCCGCCATGCCGGCGGCATAGCCGACCGCGCGGTAGATCGCACCGGAGTCGAGCAGGTGCCAGCCCAACTGGTCGGCCACAAGGCGACTGATCGTGCCCTTGCCCGAGCCGGAAGGCCCGTCGATCGTGAGCACGGGAACGGGTTTGTCGGACTTGCTCATGCGTGGACGCCGTGCAAAACGCGCATTTTACCCCGAGCCGCCGCCTTCAGTCGTGCAAGATGCGTCCATCAGGCATGGCGCAGCAAGGTTGCCGCCGCATCCTCGGCAAGAAAATCCTCGTTCCAGTCTTCCATCAGGGCGATCAGCACCAGCTTCTCGAACTCGGCACCGAAGCGCTGCACGATCGCGTCGGGATCCTTCACGCGCTTGTGGTCGCCGATCACGCCGAAATGGACGCGGCCGTTGTAGCTCAGGATCGACAGTCCGAGCCCGATCGAACCGGTCTGCGGCACCCAGAACATCAGCTCGCTGACCTGGACACCGGCCATGAACAGCGGCTGCTGCGGCCCCGGCACATTGGTCGCCACCGCGCTCGCCTTGCGGCTGAACAGCTCCAGCGCCGGGCCTTGCAGCGCGGCAGGCGCCATGCCGAGCGCCGCCAGAAGGCCGAGCGCCACGACCGCCTGGCGGCGCCCCTTGAGGTCGCGCATGCAGGCGGCGACGCGCTCGAGCCGGCGCAGGGGATTCGGCTCGCCGATCGGCAGGTCGAGGAAGACCAGCCCGAAATGGTTGCCGAGCTTTTTCGCATGCTCCAGCGGGCGCAGGTTGACCGGCACGGTGGCGCGGATGGTCAGGCCATCCACGTCTTCGCCGCCATCGCGCAGATAGCCGCGGATCGCGCCCGCCGCGCAGGCCAGCAGCACGTCATTGACGGTGCAGCCGAGCGACTTGCCGAGCACCTTCACCTCGTCCAGCGGCAGCGGCTCGGCCCATGCCACGCGCTTGGCGACGCCAAGACGGCCCTTCAGCGCGGTCCTCGGATCGTCGGACAAGGTCAGTGCAATTCCCAGCTCACGCGTGATCTCGCTGCCTTCGTGCGCGAACTCCGCCGCGGCGGTCGGATCGGAAAGCATCTGCGCGACCTTGCCCCAGGTCTTGCCGCCCATCGCCAGCGCCTTCTGCAAGCCGCCCTGCATCGGTTCGAGCAGGCGCTCCAGCACGGTGCCGCGGTCGCGCTTCAGCCAGGTCCGCGCCAGCTCGGCGCGCGCCTCCGGCTGCGGTGCGGTATCGGTCAATGACAGCAGCACCTGCACCAGAGCAAGCCCGTCGGCATAGCAGTGGTGGATGCGCGCGATCAGGGCACTGCCGCCTCGATAGCGCTCGATCACATGGAATTGCCACAGCGGCTTGGACAGGTCCAGCGGCGAAGAAGAGAGCTCACTGACGAAGGTTTCCAGCTCGGCCTTGTCGGCCGCGCCCGGCAGCGCGGCGACACGCACGTGCCAGTTGATGTCGAAATCGGGATCGTTCTCCCAGTACGCGCCGTTGACGCCGACCACCGCGCGTTGCCGGAAGCGGCGGAAGGCGAGGAACCGCTCCGCCAGCAAGGCGCGGATGGCAGCCGGGTCGAGCGAATCGGCGAACATCAGCACGCCGGTGATCATCATGCGGTTCGTCGGCCGCTCCATGCGCAGCCATGCCGTATCGACCTTCGACATCGCTTCGCGTCCGGCGCGATCCGCATCGACCATCAGAGCCTCCCGTTGCGACCGGGATCGCCGGACGCTTGCAGCGGCTAGCATCGACGCCGTTCCGTCAAAACGCAACGGGCTCAGGCAAGCAGGAACGAACGCATCGAGATCGAGGCCAGATCGAAGCCTTCGTTGAACCATTCCAGCCGATCGGCAGGGTCGGCCACACCAAGCGGATACAGCAGCGGCAGGAAGTGCTCCGGGGTCGGATGCGCCGCCTGCATTAGCGCGCCGAGCCCGGGTGCCTGCACCACGGCCTGCACGTCACCGCGCGCGATCGCCGCCGCCATGGTCGCGTCGAATTCCTGCGCCCAGTCGTAGGGCGGCCGGTCTCTGGCCAGAAGACCGAGGTTGTGCACAAGATTGCCGCTGCCTAGGATCAGCACGCCGCGCTCGCGCAGCGGCTTCAGTTCCCGCGCGAGATCCAGATGCGCCTGCAACGGCAACGACAGATCCAGCGAAAGCTGGAACACCGGCACGTCCGCCTGCGGAAACAGGTGCATCAGCACCGACCACGCACCGTGATCCAGCCCCCATTCGTGATCCGCGCGCATCGGGCTTGAGCGCGGCAGGCCAATGGCCGCCTCGGCGAAGCCGGGCGCGCCCGGTGCGGGGTAGCGCTGCGCGAACAGCTCGGCCGGAAAGCCACCGAAATCATGGATCGTGCGCGGCCGCGCCCCGACATGCACCAGGGTTGCCCCGCGCGTCATCCAGTGCGCGGAGACGCAGAGGATCGCGGCCGGGCGCGGCAGGCGCGCGCCGACCTCCCGCCAGGTGCGGCTCCAGACATTGTCCTCGATCGCGTTCATCGGGCTGCCATGGCCGACGAACAGCGCCGGCATGCGCGGAGTCGAGGGAAGCGAATCGATGGTTTTCTGCATGGCGAAAGCCCCGCGGATTGCGGCCTGAAGGACGCCGATCATGCGCCCGCGCGCGGACTTGCGCATCCCTGCCTGCAGATTCCGACCAAAAAGCACTGTTATCCTGCACTGCTGCCCCGGCCCCTGCGCAGGCCCCCGACGCGCATCGTTCCAGGCTGGTGCAGCGATCGCGACAGCGATCCGCACCCATGAACAAACGGAGAAATGCATGCATCACGGCGCCGACATACTGCTTGCCCTGTTCACGATCTTCATCGCCGCCCAAATCGGCGCCGAGATCGCGCAACGGCTGAAGCTGCCCGGCGTCGTCGGCGAGATCGTCGCGGGTTGCGCCATTGGCCCTGCCGCGCTCGGGCTCATCTCGGTCGACCAGATCGCCGCCGGCACGCCGCTGGACGTGCTCGCCGAACTCGGCGTGGTGCTGCTGCTGTTCTCGGTCGGCCTGGAAACCCGCCTCGACGACCTGCGCAAGGTCGGCAAGAGCGCCTTCCTCGTCGGCGTGCTCGGCGTGATCGTGCCGTTCGGACTCGGCTCGCTGTGGGCGCACGGCAGCGGCTTCGAGTGGGTGCAGTCGATGTTCATCGCCGCCGCCTTCGTCGCCACCTCGGCCGGCATCACCGCGCGCGTGCTGCAGGAGCTGGGCGTGCTCGACCGCGTCGAAAGTCGCGTGATCCTGGGCGCGGCCGTCATCGACGACATCCTCGCCATGCTGCTGCTCGGCATCGTCACCGCCCTGCAGGGCGGCGGCGGAGTGGACTTCACCGGACTGGCCCTAGTGCTGGGGCAAGCGATCGGCTTCGTCGCGGTCATCGGCTGGGTCGGCACGCGCGTGATGCGCAAGCGCTCGACGTGGATCGACCGGCCGATCAATCCGCTGTCGCCGCTGATGATCACGCTGGCGCTGTGCCTTGGCCTCGCCTGGCTGTCGACCGGCTTCGGCCTTGCCGCCATCATCGGCGCATTCCTCGCCGGCATGATCGCCTCGGAAACCCATCGCCGCGACGAGCTGGAACACCAGATGCAGCCGCTGTTGGCCTTCCTGACGCCGTTCTTCTTCGTCGTCACGGGTGCCAAGGTCAACCTCGCCGAACTCGCCAGCGCCAGTGCACTGGGCATGCTGGCGCTCGTGACGGTGATAGCGATCGTCTCGAAACTCGCGGGCGGCTTCCTCGGCTCGCTGTCGCTTGGCCGGCGCGGCGCGTTGATCGTGGGCTTCGGCATGGTGCCCCGCGGCGAGGTAGGCGTGGTCATTGCCAGCCTCGGTCTCGCCGCCGGGGTCTTCGACGAACGAATCTATGCGGTGATCGTCGCCATGTCGCTGCTGACGGCGATGGTCACCCCGCCTATCCTTGCGCTTCTCCTTCAGGAGCGCCCCGCATCGAGCGATACGCCGTAAGCGCGTCCTCGCGCGTCGCCTTCAGGTCCACGAGGGGGCGCGGATAACCGGATCGCCTGAGGTATGCCTCGTCTTCCC
>JASLGB010000435.1 GCA_030150315.1 Dokdonella sp.
CGCGGCCGGCGCCGGGCGGCTCGTTGCGCTGGCCGGCGCCGGCCGCGGCCCGGCGCGCGAGCACGCGGCCGTCGGCGCTGCGCCAGAGCGGTTCGCCATCGGCGGCCGGATCGATGGCCACGGCGCGACCGCCGCCTTGCAGCCAGCCCGTCAATGCGCCGCTCGGCGGCGCCAGCCAGACCAGCCAGTCCTCGCTGCGCGGCAGGGCGTTCGACGCCGCCTGCGCATCGAGGCGGTAGCGGCCGGGTTCGGCGAGGTTCCACACATCGACGGCGGCACGCAGCCAGCGCAGCGACGATTCCGCCTCGGGCGCGTAGCGCACCGCGAGTGTGATCGGCGCCGGGGAGGCGGGCGGCGATGGCGCCATTTCGCCGGACACCACTTTCCATTCGACCGCACGCGAAAGCCGGGGCCGCTCGCCGTCGAGGCCGCGCACGCGCTGTGGCGCGATCACGGTCAGGCGCGCATCGCGCGGCAGCCGCGCGTCGAGTTCCCGCAGCAGGCTGGCCGGCGCGATGGTTTGCGTCGCCAGCGGCTGGTCGATGGCCGGAAAGCCCGGTGCCAGCCAGTGCCACTCGCCGTCGCGGTCGCCGGCGGCGGCACGCGCTTCGCCGAGCGACGCGCCGGGCACCACAACGATCCACGAGCGGGCCAGTGGCGTCTCGCGGTTCCACACCGGCTGCGCCAGCAGCAACGCCAGCAGAGCCAGCAGGCACAGGCGCAGCAGCAACAGCCAGGGGCGCTCGATGCGCAGCCGGTGCTGCGCACGGATGCGCTCGGAAATCCAGCGTAGCGCGGCGAATTCGGTGGTGGCCAGTTCGAGCCGGCGCACGAGGTGCAGCAGGATGGGCAGCGCCAGCGCAGCCAGCGCGAACAGGCCCAGCGGAGCGAGCAGGGCGAGATTCATCGGGCGGCAGCGGCGGCGTCGGCGCCGCCCGGCATGGCCGACGGCGACGGGCCGAACAGCGCACGCAGCGCATGTTGCGGCGGCTGGTCGAGCAGGTGCTCGACATGGCTGATACCGGCGCCGAAGAAGCCTTGCGCAAGTTCGGCCCGGGCGGCGCCGAAGCGGGCGAGATAGTCGGCGCGTGCGGCGGCCGCATCGACGCGGCGTTCGGCGCCGGTTTCCGGCTCGACGAAACGGTGGCTGCCGGTGAACGGGAAGTCGCGTTCGTCCGCGCCGAGCAGCTGCACGGTCGACACCTCGCGCCGCGCGGCGGCCAGGCGCAGGGCGAGGTCGGCGACGGTGTCATCGAAGAAGTCCGACAGCACCACGACCAGAGACGGCGCGGCGATGCGCTCCCACAGCGGGCGCAGGCTGGCCGCATCCGGGCCGCCGCCGCCGGCTTCGAGCCGTGCCAGCGCCAGTGCGCAGCGGTCGCGCTGGCGCGGGCCGCTGCCTGCCGGCACGAAGGTCGGCGGCGCGCCGGACAGCGCCAACAGGCCGAAGCGGTCGCCCTGGCGCAGCGCCAGCTCGAACACGCAGGCCGCCAGCGTGCGCGCCGCCTCGAGTTTGGAAAGGTCGGGCCGCGCGCCGTCGCGCTGGCGCATCGACGCGCTGGCGTCAATGACGACCCACACGGTCAGCGGGCTGTCGCGCTCGGCTTCGCGCACGAAGTAGCGATCCGAGCGCGCGTAGAGCTTCCAGTCAATGCGGCGCAGTTCGTCGCCGGGTTCGTAGGCGCGGTACTGCGAGAACTCCAGGCCCGCGCCACGATTGCGGCTGGCATGCAGGCCGAGGCCGTCACCGCTGGCGTTTCGCGCGACCAGCCGCAGCTCGCGCAGATGTGCGCGCAGCGCCGGTGGAATCAGCGGCGGGGTGCTCATGCACCGCGTTCCCGGCCGATGCGGCCCAGATGGGTGTCGTGGAAGCTGCCCGCGTACTTGAGGCCGTAGCCGAGCGCGCGATCAAAACCGATATGGGCAAGCCAGATCAGGCAGGCGCTGACGAATGCGGGCGCGCCCCAGTACAGGCCGGCGCCGAGGCAGGCGAGCGCACCGATCGAGGAATGCGCGGCGTTGTAGGCGATGGCGCCGGCTCGCCTGCCGCCGAGGTAGCCGGCAAACGACAGGTCGGGCGCGAGGAAACACAGCGCGAACAGGCCCCAGCCGTGTCCGGCGTGCGCGTAGGCCACGAGGGCCGCAACGAGCAGGCACAGGCCTTCCAGTCGCAGCAGGATGCGTACACCGCCTTGCACATGGCCGCCCATCGGCACTCTCCCGTGTTCGTTCCGATCGCCTTGCCTCAGGCGGGAAACGGAACCGCCGCCAGCAGCGCGGCGACCACATCGTCGGTGCTGCGCTGTTCCGCTTCCGCCGCAAACGACAGCAGCAGGCGGTGACGAAGGACCGGCGCGGCGAGCACCGCGATGTCCTCGCGCGTCGCCGCCAGCCGACCTTGCAGCAGCGCGCGCGCCTTGGCGGCGAGCGCCAGCGACTGCCCGGCGCGCGGGCCGGCGCCCCAACGCACCCAGTCGCGCACGGCGGCCACGTCGCTGGCCTGCGGGCGCGTCGCGCGAACCAGACGCACGATCCACGACAGCAGATCCTCGCCGACGTGCACCTCGCGCACGAGGCGCTGCAAGGCGATGACTTCGGCCCCTTCCATCACCGCCTCGATGCCGGCCTCGTCGCCGCCGGTAGTCTGCGCCAGGATCGCGCGCTCCTCGGCTTCGTCCGGGTAGCCGACGCGGATGTGCAGCAGGAATCGGTCGAGCTGCGCCTCGGGCAGGGGGTAGGTGCCGGCCTGTTCCAGCGGGTTCTGCGTGGCGAGCACGAAGAACGGCTTCGGCAGCGCATGCGTGGTGCCGGCGTAGCTGATGGTGCGCTCCTGCATCGCTTCGAGCAGGGCCGACTGCGTCTTCGGCGGCGTGCGGTTCAGTTCGTCGGCCAGCAGCAGGTTGGTGAATACCGGGCCGCGCTGGAACATGAAATGGCGCTTGCCGGTGCCATGGTCCTCCTCGAGGATTTCGGTGCCGACGATGTCGCTGGGCATCAGGTCCGGGGTGAACTGGATGCGGCGGAAATCGAGCGCCAGCGCCGCGCCGAGCGATCGCACCAGCAAGGTCTTGCCGAGGCCGGGAACGCCTTCGAGCAAGCAGTGGCCGCCGGCGAACAGGCCGATCAGCAACTGTTCGACGACCTCGTGCTGGCCGACGATGACGCGGCCGATCGCAGCGCGCAGCGCGGTCAGCGTGTGCAGGCGCGCCTCGAGAGTGGCTTCGGACAGGTCGGAAGCGGGGGTCATGCTCGTCCTCCATCGCGGATGCGGCATTGTCCTGCGTGGGCGCGGTGGCGACACGTGCAGGATGTCACGTCATGCTCGCGTGCAAG
>JASLGB010000436.1 GCA_030150315.1 Dokdonella sp.
TCGCCCATCATGCGCAGTGCGAATTCGGTGCTGAAGATGCAGGTGTTCTGCGCCTGGTCTTCCTTCAGGATGTCGGCCTGCACGGTGCCGCGCACGGTGGACAGCGTGGTTGCCTTGATCTTCTCGTAGGTGTCGGCATCGACAACCTGGTTGCCGGTGATGCCGAGCAGGCCGAGGCCGAGGCCGTTGTTGGTTGCCGGCAGTTCGCCGTGGTAGCGCGGTCGCTCGCGGCCTTCGAAGAGCCTGGCGATCTTCCTCTCGGCCTCGGCCCAGCGCGCGGGATCTTCCTTCAGGTATTTCTCGACCTGCTGGTCGATCGCGGTGTTCATGAACATCGCCAGGATGATCGGCGCGGGGCCGTTGATCGTCATCGACACGCTGGTGGTCGGCGCGCACAGGTCGAAGCCGGAGTACAGCTTCTTCATGTCGTCCAGCGTCGGCACGTTGACGCCGGAGTTGCCGATCTTGCCGTAGATGTCCGGGCGCGGCGCCGGGTCTTCGCCGTACAGCGTGACGCTGTCGAACGCGGTCGACAGGCGCGCCGCCGGCAAGCCCTGACTGAGGTAGTGGAAGCGGCGGTTGGTGCGCTCGGGCGTGCCTTCGCCGGCGAACATGCGGATCGGGTCTTCGCCGGTGCGGCGGTACGGATAGACGCCGCCGGTGTACGGGTAGTAGCCGGGAAGGTTTTCCTTCTGCAGGAACACCAGCAGTTCGCCCCAGCTCTTGTAGGTCGGCGCGGCGATCTTCGGGATCTGCTGGTGGCTGAGCGATTCGCGGTAGTTCTCGACGCGGATGGTCTTGTCGCGCACCTGGTATTCGTTGACCGGCTCGGTGATCGACTTCAGGCGATCCGGCCACGCGCGCAGCAGGCGCAGCGCGTCGGAATCGAGCGACTGGATCGCATCGTTGTAGCGCTGGCGCAGCGTCTTGAGCGAGCGGTCGTCGCCTTCGGTCAGCGCATCGCCGGCGTAGAGATCCAGCGCCTTCGGCAGGCGCGGGTCGTCCAGTTCCTTCAGCGCCTCCCACAGCGACTGCGCGCGTTCGGCGATCTCTGCCTGCGATTCGATGCGCGCATTGATGGCGCGGCCCTGCTCGGCGATTTCGGCGAGGTAACGCACGCGGCTGCCGGGAATCAGCACGGTCGCGCGCGGCTCTTTCAGCGTGGTGTCGAGCTGCGGCTTCCAGTCCACATGCGCGTTGCCGACCAGCGAGAGCTTGTCGCGCAGCCGGCGACACAGGTTGGTGAACATCCAGGTCACGCCCGGATCGTTGAACTGGCTGGCGATGGTCGGATAGACCGGTACATCCTCGTCCTTCATCTGGAACGCGACGCGGTTGCGCTTCCACTGCTTGCGCACGTCGCGCAGCGCATCTTCGGCGCCGCGCTTGTCGAACTTGTTCAACACGACCAGTTCGGCGAAGTCGAGCATGTCGATCTTCTCGAGCTGGCTGGCCGCGCCGTAGTCGCTGGTCATCACGTACATCGGGAAATCGACCAGATCGACGATTTCCGAATCACTCTGGCCAATGCCGGCCGTCTCGACGATGACCAGGTCGTAGCCCTGCCCTTTCAGAAACGCGACGCAGTCTTTCAGCATTGCGTTGGTCGCGGCGTGCTGGCGGCGCGTGGCCATCGAGCGCATGAAGACGCGGTGCGAACGCAGGCTGTTCATGCGGATGCGGTCGCCGAGCAGCGCGCCGCCGGAGCGGCGGCGGGTCGGATCGACGGCCAGCACGGCGATGCGCATCTGCGGGAAGCCGTGCAGGAAACGCAGCAGCAATTCGTCCACCGCGCTCGACTTGCCGGCGCCGCCAGTGCCGGTGATGCCGATGACCGGGGTCTTGCCGCCAGCCAGTTGCCATTCCTTGCGCAGGCGTTCGAGCGTGTGCTCGTCGTAGGCGCCTTCCTCGATCGCGGTCAGCGCGTGGCCGACGGCGATTTCATCGTCGATGGCGACCTGCGCCGGCGGCAGATCGTTGCGCGGCTCGTTCGCGGCATGCGTGTCGGCTGCCTTGCGTGCGCGCTTGACCACGTCCTCGATCATCTCGACGAGGCCCATCTTCATGCCGTCGTTCGGGTGGTAGATGCGCTCGACGCCGTAGGCTTCCAGTTCGCGGATTTCCTCCGGCGTGATGGTGCCCCCGCCGCCACCGAAGACGCGGATGTGGCCGGCGCCGCGCTCCTTCAGCATGTCCACCATGTACTTGAAGTACTCGACGTGGCCGCCCTGGTAGCTGGACAGCGCGATCGCGTCGGCGTCTTCCTGCAGCGCGGCGCGCACCACGTCCTCGACACTGCGGTTGTGGCCGAGATGGATGACTTCCGCACCCTGCGCCTGGATCAGGCGCCGCATGATGTTGATCGCGGCATCGTGGCCGTCGAACAGGCTGGCTGCGGTAACGAAGCGAAGCGGCGTCGCTTCGGCAGCGGACGCAGGAAGAGGAGCTTGCGGAAGAAGGGAACTCATGGCGCATCCAGTCGATTGCAGAACTGACTGGATATTGTAGCGCCTCGCGCCGATGCCGCCGCGCCGGGCGGCGCCACCGGGCGGTGGGGAAAAAACGGGCCGCCACCCCGACGTGATCGAGATGGCAGCCCTCTCTCCCTCCCCAGGGTGATCAGTTCGGGGCGGTCACGCGGATGCTGTCGTCGTAGTGCATCGTCTGCACGTGCGTGGACTTGTCGCCCCTTGCCTCGCTGCTGCCTTCCGAGCGCACGATGCGGCCGCTCGGGTCGAGAAATACCGTGTTGTGCGAACGCACGTTGATGCCCATGAGCGTGGTGTTCTGATCGAAGCCGATGGCGCGCAAGGCCTGCCCGTCGATGCGAGTGGCGCCTTCATCGCGGATGTTCGTGACCCCGGCCTGGGCCTGCTCCAGTGTCATCGGCAGCATTTTCTTGACCATGCCGCCAACGTCGAACGGCGGCTTGCTCCAAGCGCCGTTCATCTTCATCCAGGTGCCCTCGGGCAGTAGGATGATTTCCATGCCGTCGGTTTTCATGTGCACGCGCTGGATGGTGTCCAGTCGCGTCCGGACGGTGCTCTGCTTGCCGTTGGCGTTGGATACCGTCTCGGTGCTGAGCCGGCCGTCGAGCATCTTCTGCCAGCCGCTCATGAGGTCGGCACGCGCATCGGCATGGGCGCGACCCGGCGCGACGAGGAACAGCAGGACAAGAGCGGCAAACGGGAGGACACGCAGCGAGTTCGACATCGGAGTCTTCTCCAGGCAGTGGAAAGGTCGGGACGAACAGCAGATACGCGAAACCGCGCCGGATGAGGACATCGGGCTCGATGGGGGCTGCCGGAAGCCTTCCGTCGCGTGCGGCGGGGTTGTGTCCGTGGCAGGGAGGATTACACTACGCGCCGCTTTCCACTGCGGACGACGATCACGGCGGAATTTCACGGAAAAACAGCCAGATAGGCTTTCCGTTCCGGTTTCCGCCACCGGCGCATTGCGTCGCCCGCTCCTGCCAGCGCCCATTCCGGAGTTGCCATGATTTTCGAAACCATCGCCGAAAGCGGCCACGAACAAGTCGTGTACTGTCACAACAAGGACGTCGGCCTGAAGGCCATCATCGCTGTGCACAACAGCGTGCTCGGCCCGGCACTCGGCGGTCTGCGCATGTGGCCGTACAAGAACGAAGCGGACGCGCTCAATGACGTGCTGCGCCTGTCGCGCGGCATGACCTACAAGAACGCGGTTGCGGGCCTGAATCTCGGTGGAGGCAAGGCGGTCCTGATCGGCGACCCGGCCAAGGACAAGTCCGAAGGGCTGTTCCGCGCGTTCGGTCGCTTCGTCGCCTCGCTCAACGGCCGCTACATCACGGCCGAAGACGTCGGCATCGACGTCAACGACATGGAATACGTGTTCCGCGAGACCGAGTACGTCACCGGCGTACACCAGGTGCATGGCGGCTCGGGCGACCCGTCGCCTTTCACCGCCTATGGTTCGTTGCAGGGTCTGATGGCGGCACTCAGCCACAAGTTCGGCAACGAAGAAGTCGGCAAATACAGCTACGCCGTGCAGGGCCTTGGCCATGTCGGCATGGAGTTCGTCAAGCTGCTGCGCGAACAGGGCGCGAAGGTCTTCGTCACCGACATCAACAAGGCACTGGTGCAGCAGGCCGTCGACGAGCACGGTTGCACCGCGGTGGGCCTGGACGAGATCTACGACACCGATGCCGATGTGTACAGCCCGTGCGCGCTGGGCGGAACGCTCAACGAAGACACGCTTCCGCGCCTGAAGTGCAAGATCGTCTGTGGCTCGGCCAACAACCAGCTTGCCAACAACCAGATCGGCGCGGATATCGAGAAGCGCGGCATCCTCTATGCCCCCGACTATGCGGTCAACGCTGGCGGCGTCATGAACGTGTCGCTCGAGATCGATGGCTACAACCGCGAGCGGGCGATGCGCATGATGCGCTCGATCTACTACAACGTCGGCCGCATCTTCGAGATCGCCAAGCGCGACGGCATCCCGACCTACCTCGCTGCGGATCGCATGGCGGAAGAGCGCATCGCGGCGATCGGCCGCATCAAGCTTCCGACGATGGGCAACAGCACGCCCCGCGTCCTCGGTCGCATGCGCGGTCAGTAAGTCCTGTTGCGGGAAACCCGACGGAAGAAACGCCTCCCCAGTGGAGGCGTTTTCTTTTTGCGGTCTTGCCACGCGGCGACGCATCCCATGCTTCCCTGCGGGAACGCCGCAATGGCGCCGGAAGCGCGCGCGGGCGATCCGGCGAGTCCCTCGCGGAAAGGCCGGAGAACTGCCATTCCGTCGCACCGTGATCGATGTGGATGACTGCGCGGATTCCACACTGCACGCTGGGCTGCGGGTTGGATCGTGCTTCAAACGACGCATCTCTCGCCGAAAAAGCCGGTCAGTGCTCAGCACTGACCGGCCCGATTGTCCGTTCTGATTTTTCCGGGCGCCTCAGTCCGGCCGGTGATTGGCGCCCGCTTCCGGAAGCGTCAAAGGTGCCGGGCAGGAGCGGAACGCCCCTGCCCGGACAGGCTCAGCGTTGACGCCGCTGGTGATGCACGCCGGCTCCGGCCAGCGCCAGGCCAATCAGGATCAGCATCCAGCGTGCATCCACCGGAACCGGATGAGCGGAAGCAACCGGCGGGTTCCCGATCACGGTGGTGACAACGCTGACATTGGTCGTCGGCTCGGGGTCGGGAACGGTCGGCGACGTGGCGGTGGCGATGTTGGAGATCGAACCACTGAAGCCGGCCTGCACCGTATATGTCACGGTCACGGTCGTTGACGAACCCATGGCCAAGGGTGGCAACGAGCACGGGAAGCCGCTCGCACAAGGCGCGGTCGCTGAGACATAGGTCAAGCCGGACGGTGTCGGATCGGCGAGGACTGCATCAGGCACGCTGTCGGGCCCCTGGTTGGACACGACGATCGTGTAACCGATCGTTTCCTGTTCGCGCGCGCTGGCCGGCCCCGTCTTGGTCACCACCAGATCGGCGCTCGGTGTGCCGGCGAGCAAGGTCGTCGTGGCGGTGCTGCTGTTGTTGCTCGGCACCGGGTCAGCGGTCTGGCTGCTGACGCTGGCCGTGCTCGTGATCGGGTTCGGCCCGAAGTATCCGGCCGGCACGAGGAAGGTCGAAGTGATCGTCGTGCTGCTGCCACTGGCCATCGTGCCGAGCGCGCAGGGATAGGCCGTGGTGCATCCGCCGCTGTTGGATACGAACGTCAGGCCGGCCGGCGTCGGGTCGGCGAGTACCGTGGATACGGCCGGATCCGGGCCGTTGTTGGTGACCACGACGGTGTAGACCACGTTGTTGCCGGCGGCGACGCTGGCCGGGCCCGTATTGGTCACGGCCAGATCCGCGCTCGGCGCAACGACCAACGGAGTTGTCGCGGTGCTGCTGTTGTTGGCAGGGGAAGGATCCGGCGTGTCGCTGGCGACACTGGCCGTGTTCACGATCGGATTCGGTCCGGCGTAGCCTGCAGGTACCGAATACGTCGTCGTGATCGTCGCGCTATCGCCACTGGCGAGTGTTCCAATCGAACATGGATACGCCGCATCGCAGGCGCCGCTGTTGGATACGAAGGTCAAGCCGGCCGGCGTCGGATCGGTCACCACCACATTCCATGCGGGCTCCAGTCCGTTATTGGTGATCACGACCGAATAAACCACATTGCTCCCCGCGGCGGCATCGGCCGGGCCGGATTTGACGATGGAGAGATCGGCCGCTGCGGATGGTGCATTTTCGATAAGGGCGACCATGTTCTGCACGGTCGGATCGGTGTTCTGAAACAAATCCAGCGTGTAGCTGGTGGAGCGATAGCTGGTCGTCAATGTCGGCAAGGCGGCAATGAATCCGTTGTACATGTCCTCATACGCACTCACGAACTCCGCGTCGCCAGAAAAATAGCCGTCAGTAAGTGGTCTGGAGTTACCACTTGCCGGGTCGATGCTTGCGGCAGTTCCATCGAAATCGTTTCCGATTTCCCACACCGCATACTGGAACGCCCAGGTTTGTTGGCTGTTGCCGTTCTTGTGATA
>JASLGB010000442.1 GCA_030150315.1 Dokdonella sp.
TTAGATATCGTAGCCTCGAGCGACGCCTTAGTCGCGGCCACATCGGTTTTGTTCTCGGCGTAGCTCGGATCGAGCGCGTGCTCGGCATCGACGAACGCCGCGGTGCCACCGTTGCGCTGGCAGGCCGCAATGACCTGCAGCGTCAGCGTGGTCTTGCCGGACGACTCCGGCCCGTAGATTTCGACGATGCGGCCGCGCGGCAGACCGCCGACTCCGAGCGCGATGTCGAGACCGAGCGAGCCGGTCGAAACGACGTCGATCGCCTCGTCCGTCTTGTCGCCCATGCGCATGACGGCACCCTTGCCGAACTGCTTCTCGATCTGGCTGAGTGCGGAAGCTAGCGCCTTGCGCTTGTTGTCGTCCATTGCTGGTTCCTTCTCGAAGGGTTTCATGCGGCAAGTGTGCCGTGCAGGGATCTCAGGAGCCGAGACGGCCGCGACCGGACGATTATCCCATAGCGGGCGGGAACGGCGATCCGGGACTCACGCGTCAGGCTGTAAGAATCCGTCGTGCGCCGTCGAGCGCCGCAGCGACGGTCTGGCGCCGCACCGCCTCGCGGTCGCCGACGAAGTGGAACAGCTGCGCGCGCGCGTAGCCGCCGCGGCGTTTCCAGCCGATCCAGACCGTGCCGACCGGCTTGTCGCTGGTGCCGCCGCTCGGCCCGGCGACGCCGGTCACTGCCACCGCGATGCCGGCGCCGTAGCGCGCCAGCGCGCCCGACACCATTTCGACCACGGTCTCCTCGCTGACCGCGCCGGTGCGCTGCAGCGTCTGCGGGCTGACGCCCAGCAGCGCTTCCTTTGCCTCGTAGCTGTAGGCGACCACGCCGCACTCGAACCACTGCGAGCTGCCGGCGATATCGGTCAGCACCTTGGCGATCCAGCCGCCGGTGCACGATTCCGCCGTCACCATGGTCTGTCCACGCACCAGCAGTGCCTCGGCAACGGCCTGCGCCTGAACGATCAGGCTGGCGTCGGTGATGTCTGCATTCATCGGTTCGTCATCGCATCAGGATTCGGCGCGGCTTGATCGGAAACTTGCCGCGCCAGTACTGGATCATCAGGAATCCAAACACCATTCCGCCCAGATGCGCGAAATGGGCCACGCCCGACTGCGTGCCGGTGATGCCGAACACGAGCTCGCCGACGCCGTAAAGGATCACGAACAGCCATGCCGGCATCGGCACCGGGAACAGCAGCGCGATCACGCGCGCCTGCGGGAACATCATGCCGAACGCCAGCAACAGGCCCATGACGCCACCGGACGCACCCAGGGTCGGGTAGTAGCCGCCGGTGAACCAGTGGATCGTCGCCAGTTGCGCCACCGCCGCGCCAACCACGCAGACGAAGTAGTACAGCGCGAACGGGCGCGAGCCGAACAGGCGTTCGATCGCACCACCGAACATCCACAGCGCGAACATGTTGAAGGCGATGTGCGTCACGCTTCCGTGCAGGAAGCTGTAGCTGACCAGTTGCCACAAACGGAATCCGGGCACATCCCCGTACGGAGACGCGCCCAGCGGCCACAGCGCGCAATGCACGACCAGGAACGGGTCGACCACCTGCTGCAGCAGGAACATCGCGATGTTGGCAAACAGGATGACGCGGGTGACGGGGGGAAGATCGATGGCCATCGGTTGCCTGTGGACGCCTTGCCGCGGGTTTCGGCGCCAAGTCCGGCTGCGCGGGAAACGCCGAGCATGCGGCCTGTGCCGATCCGATTCAACACCGCGCCGGCGTCCTGCCGTCGGCGCGGGAAGCCTCAGCTCATGAAGCCCAGGTCCGCACTGGCGAAACGGCCGAGGTTGGGGAAGATGTCCGCCACGCCGCCGGCATCGACGCCAAACCAGCGCGCCAGCGTTGCCGAATACTGGTCGACCGCCGTCGTCGGGATGATCTGGCCGAAGCCGGTGTCGTCGGGATTCCCGTTCGCAGCGAGCGACGGCAGGCTGCCGTAGAAGCGCTTCCCACGCACCGCACCGCCCAGCACGAAGTGATGACCGCCCCAGCCGTGGTCGGTGCCGCCGGCATTCATCGCCAGCGAGCGGCCGAAATCCGACGCCGTGAACGTCGTGACCGCGTCCTCCACGCCCAGTTGCACGGTCGCGGCGTGGAACGCATGCAGGGCCTGCGACAATTGACCGAGCAGCCATGGATGTTCGGCCAGCTGCGCGGCATGGGTGTCGTAACCGCCGACCGACACATAGAACACCTGTCGGTGCATGCCGAGCGCGGAGCGCACGCCGATCAGCCGAGCGACCATCTGCAGCTGGTCGGCCAGCGAATTTTCCTGCGGGAACGGCGTATTCCACACCGGCGGCGTGCCCAGCGCATTGGCGACGATGCGGTAGTTGTCGATCGAACGCCGCACCGATCCGGCGAACGCACGCTCCAGCAGATGCGATTGCGGGCCGGGCTGGATCAGCGCATCCCATGCCGCCTCGCCGGCGCTGTTGTCTCCTTCCAGATACCAGGCTTCCGGGCCGTTGTCGGAATAGTTCAGGCGCTCCACTCCCTGCGTGCCGATGCCGTAGGGCTGCACCACAGCGCCGCGCTGGAACGGATTGTTGCCACCCAG
>JASLGB010000445.1 GCA_030150315.1 Dokdonella sp.
AGAGCTTCCGCCGCCCGTTCCAACATCAGGGCGAGGACTACATCGTCACCGCCACGGTCGGACTGGCGCGCTATCCGCAAGACGGCCAGAGCGTGAAGAAACTACTGCGCCACGCCGATGCCGCAATGAGCGATGCCAAGCGCCGCGGGCGCAACGTGTGGCAGGCATTCTCATCCGACATCGAGCGCCAGCTCGAACACGATCTGGCCATCGGAACGCAGCTGAGCCATGCACTTGAGCGTCAGGAGCTGCGTCTGGCATGGCAGCCGCAGGTCGACATGCGCACTGGCCGCCTCGTCGGCGCCGAAGCCCTGCTGCGCTGGCATCATCCGCAACGCGGCGAGCTGCTGCCGATGTCCTTCGTTCCGCAGGCGGAAATCTCCGGCGAAATCATTCCGATCGGCGCCTGGGTGGTGCAGGAAGCCTGCCGCAGGCTGCGCGAATGGCGCGACGAAGACATCGCCATTCCGCGCATCGCGATCAACGTCGCCTATCGGCAGCTGCTCAGCGAAGGCTTCCTCGACCTCGTCGCGACGACATTGCGCCAGTACGAACTGGAGGGTGATGCGCTGGAGATCGAGATGATCGAGCGCATGCTGATCGAGGACACACCCGAGACGCTGCAGGTGCTGAAAGATCTGCGCGAGCTGGGCGTGCGCGTGCTGATCGACGATTTCGGCGAAGGCTACTCATCGCTCGCCTATCTGCGTCGACTGCCCATCGATGCGCTCAAGATCAGCGGCGAGTTTGTGCGCCGCGCGCCGACGACGGGGCCTGACCTGGCCATCTGCGAGGCGATCGTGCGCGTCGGCCACGGCCTCGACCTGGACCTGATCGCCGAAGGCGTGGAAACCGAAGAACAGAAACAGCTGCTGCTGCAGCAAGGCGTACATGTTGCACAAGGCAACCTGTTCGCCGGCGCCATCGACGCCGATGCCCTGCTCGCGTTCGCGCGGGAACAGGGCTGCGGCTGACGCAATCGCTATACTCGCCCGATTCCCCGCCCAAGAGCCTGACGCATGCCCGCCAAACTCGCTCCCGATCGGCAGCGCGGCCATATCGTCGCCATCGGCGATCTGCTGCGCGGCGACCATGAACGCCAGACGCTGCTGTCGCGCCTGCTGGCCAAGGTGCAGCCGCAGCCGCGCATCGTCGTGCTGGCGGCAGGCGACATCCACGACGACGGCGATTTCGATTCCGACCTCTATGCCGCCGGCGCGGGCAACGTGCATCGGCAGACCCTGCAGTCGCGCAGCGACGGTGATCAGCGCGCGCTGCTCGATGCGATCGAACACGCCCAGATCGTGCTGCTGGTGGCCACGCAGCCGCTGCGCCTTTCCTCGCTGGTTGGTGGCACGCCGCTCGCGCGTGCGCTGCGCCGCCGCAATGCGGAAGGCATGGCGGTGTTCGGTTGCGAAGCCGGTGCGGCGCTGCTGTGCGAGCACATGCTGGCGCACGGCGCGGAAGAAGGCGCCACTCCGCGACAAGGCGGTGCCAGTCTGGCTCCTGGCCTGGGCCTGACCAACCGCGTCGTGATCGACCAGGGCGCGCACGCCAGTGATCGCATCGGCCGGCTTCTGGCGGCACTCGCGCTCAACCCGTTCGCGCTGGGCCTTGGCATCGATGCAGGCACGGCCGCGACCATCGGCCCGGACAACGTGCTCGAAGTCCTCGGCAGCGGTGGCGTCACCTTGATCGACCCGGCCGAAATGCACGACTCCAATGCCGCCGACCTCGAGCTCGGCGCACCGATCCGCATCACCAACCTGCGCCTGCACGCACTGACCGGCGGCGCGCGGTACGACCTGGATTTCCGGCGCACCGTCGACTGATCCCGGCTGCGACGATCGCCGGAATCCCGGCGGTGCACCAGAAAGCCCCGTGAGCGGAACCGGCACGCCCGTCCCGTCTGCGCACCAGAAACACGCGATTCCCGTGTCCCCGCTTCCGCCAGCCCGGCTGGCGTGAGATCGACGGCTCACGGTGCCACCGCAAGCACCAACCCGCCAGCGCCGCTGCCATCCGATCGCGGATCGGCGCCCTGCTAGAATCCGCTGCTTTGCCCACGCAGGAATTTCCATGCAACTCGATCAGGTCAAGGCCGTCGTCACCGGCGGTGCTTCCGGGCTTGGATTCGCCGTCGCCAAGCACCTCATTGCCCATGGCGCACACGTCGCCTTGTTCGACGTCAACGACGAAAAAGGCCATGCGGCGGTCAGCGAACTCGGCAGCTCGGCGCACTACTTCCGCAC
Source organism: Dokdonella sp. (assembly GCA_030150315.1). Taxonomy (GTDB): domain Bacteria; phylum Pseudomonadota; class Gammaproteobacteria; order Xanthomonadales; family Rhodanobacteraceae; genus Dokdonella_A. The sequence goes on from JASLGB010000445.1 coordinate 2,253, forward strand.
CGACGTCACCGACGAGGCAGCCATTTCCGCGGCCATGAAGGCCGTCCACGAAGCGCTCGGCGGACTCAACACGGCAATCAACTGCGCCGGCATCCTCGGCGCCGGCCGCGTGCTCGGCAAGGAAGGCCCGATGCCGCTGAAGATCTTCGCCACCACGGTCATGGTCAACCTGGTTGGCAGCTTCAATGTCGCCAAGGCCGCAGCCGATCTGATGCAGCACAACGCGGCGGGCGAGGACGGCGAGCGCGGCGTCATCGTCAACACCGCCTCGGTCGCCGCCTACGAAGGCCAGATCGGCCAGGCGGCCTACTCCGCCTCCAAGGGCGGCGTGGTCGGCATGACGCTGCCGATGGCGCGCGAATTCGCCCGCATCGGCGTGCGCGTGATGACGGTTGCGCCGGGTGTTTTCCACACTCCGATGGTCGACGGCATGCCGGAACAGGTTTATGCCTCCCTGTGCGCGCAGGTGCCCTTCCCGTCGCGCCTGGGTGCGCCTGAGGAATTCGCCGATACCGTCGCCTTCATTCTGCGGAATCGCTATCTCAACGGCGAGACGATCCGCATCGACGGCGCGATCCGCCTTCAGCCGAAATAGTCCAGCGGCGATCCGACCGATGACGGTCGGATCGCGGACGGCACAGCGCGGCATCGATCGCGCCTGCGCCGTGTGTGCGATCGCTCCGGTCGCGGGCCCCCTGCCCCCTCACCGAGATTCCTGCCCCACTACCAATCGGGCGTTCGCAGCCGCGCTCGACCCCGCCGCAGAACCACGGGAACGCCAAACCAGCCCCGCCGCGAAAACGAGAATCAGGACTCCCAGATTCAGCATTTGCGGCAACACGCTGCCGAGATCCGCGTTCATCTGGTTCAATCGCACGAATCCTTCCACGCCGGACGTACTCGGCAGGGCGCGGGCCAGCCACTGCAATGCCACCGGCATGGCTTGAGCCGGCCACGAGAATCCGGACAGGAACACGATCGGCAGCGACGTAAACAGCAAAACAGGAATCACGTCGTCGCTGCGCTTGAAACCTTCGGCGATCAGCAGCCCGAACAAAGCCGCCGCGAGCAGGAACAGGGCCATGAATGGCAGCACACGCCATGCCGCCCCGGGGCTGGGCAGCTCGTACAGCGCAAACACCGCGACGAGGATGATCACCAGTTGCAGCAGATACAAAACCACCCACGGCAGGGCGCGCCCGAATACCCAAGCCGTTCGTGCCGAAACAGCTCGTGGCGGTGGCTGTCCTTCGCGGCGTGACTCGCACAAAAGACCCAGTCCGATCAGCATGGTCTGCTGCAAAATCACCACAATCACCGCCGGCACGACGAAACTCGCATAACCGCCACCGGGGTTGTACAAACGCACGATCTGGATGCCGAGTGGCGCCTGTGCTGCGGCACTTCGACCGGGCACACCACCCCGACTGGTTTCTGCAGCCGCCCCCAACTGCGCTCCGGCCGCCAAGGTTGCGCGGGTGGCTCCCGCTGCAATCTGGCTGTAGGCGAGCAGATAACCCGCATTGGCGAACACGCCGACCACCGGCGATTGGCCGCGCACCGCCTCGCGTTCGAAACCGGACGGAATCTCGACGATGCCGAGCACGTCGCCACGCTGCAAGGCGGCCTGGGCGGCGAGTCGATTGCCCGATCTGGCGACCAGATGAATCTCCTCCGTCGCGTCCATGCGCCCCAGCAACTGTCGCGATAGCGCTGTCCCGTCCTGATCGACGGCGTACACCGGCAGCTCGCGGTAGACCTGCGGTGAATACGGAGCCGGATAGATGAGGCCGTAGAACAGAGCCGCCGCTGCCAGTACGGACACTGCCCAGAGTGCACGCCGCAGCGCGCCCACTTCGAAGCGGATGCCATCGAGGAAGGCGCTCATGGCGCTTCCCTTTTGCGCCAAGCGCGGTGGTGCGCCAGCGCCAAGCCGCCGGCTAACCCGATCGTGAGCAGGGCCAGCCGCCCCAATGCGGGCCACGCGAACATCGCGGCGACACGCTCGGTGACCAGCTGCGTCTGCAATTGCAGGAACCAGGTCAGCGGCAGGATTTCCCCATACAGGCGCGGCACCAAGGGCATCGCCGCCAGCGGAAAGGTTACCCCGGAAAAAGCCAACGCCGGTGCGGACAAGAGGCTGACCAGTGAATACGCGCGCTGTGCCGTGAGCAGACTCGACAGCAGCGCACCAAAGACCAGATACGCCGCGACCAGGACGCACCAGGCGGCGACAAGCAGCCAGGGAGCGGATACGGATGGCAGACCGAGCCAAGTGTAAGCACCGAAAAGAATCGCCATTCCGAACAGACACCACCACACCCAGGCAGGCACCAGCTTTCCAAACAGCGCGGCCCAGCGCCGGCCGTCAGCCGCCTGCCTCCACCCGCTTCGGGCGTCATCTCGCTCCGCGGCGAAGGCACGCGCGCCGTGCAGGAAAACGAAGCAATGCAGGCTGCCAACGAGCAGTGCGATGCCAAGATAGGCTGCGTAATCGATGCCCGGGTTGAACAAGGCATGTGCCTCGATGCGCAGAG
>JASLGB010000003.1 GCA_030150315.1 Dokdonella sp.
GCGTCGGCTTGTCGTTGAACGGCATTGCGCTGCTCGTCCTGGGCGTGGCGTGGGCGCCGCTGATGGCGTGGTGCCAGGCCCAGGACGAGCAGCGCAATGCCGTTCAACGACAAGCCGACGAGGAATGCCATGTCGCGCGGCAGCGCCAGCGGCGATGCATCGGCCGGCTCGTCGAAGTACATGACCTTCACCACGCGCAGGTAGTAGTACAGGCCGATGATCGCGAAAACAATCGCGACAATCGCCAGCCACAACTGCCCCGCGTCGATGGCGGCCTTCAGCACCATCAGCTTGGCGAAGAAACCGAACAGCGGCGGGACGCCAGCCAGCGAGAACATCGCCAGGTCAAGCACGGCGGCATACCACGGATTGCGCTTGTTCAGTCCCTTGAAGTCGTCGATTTCCTCGGCCTCGAAGCCGACGCGGGCAAGCAGCAGGATGACACCGAACGCGACCGCCGCCATCAGCGCGTAGGAGATGGCGTAGAACATCGCCGCCGCGTAGCCGCTCGGTGTGCCGTTGATGAAGCCGAGCAGCAGGAAGCCGATGTGCGAGATGGTCGAATACGCGAGCATGCGCTTCAGGTTGGTCTGCGCAATCGCGAACAGGTTGCCCACCGCCAGCGAGAGTACGGCCAGCGCCGACAACATGATCGTCCACTGCCCGCTCATCCCGCCCATCGCGCCTTCGAGCAGGCGATAGGCCATGCCGAATGCGGCCAGCTTCGGTGCCGATCCGATGAACACGGTGACCGCGGTCGGGGCACCCTGGTAGACGTCGGGCAGCCACATGTGGAACGGCGCGGCGCCGAACTTGAACGCGATGCCGACCACGAGGAAGACCAGCCCGAACGCGAGCAGGGTCTGATGCGGGCTGTTGGCGGAGAAGTCCGCAATGGCGTGGATGCGCGCGAGGTCCAGCGTTCCCGTGGCGCCGTAGATCATCGACATGCCGTACAGCAGCAGGCCGGAGGCCAGCGCACCGAGCACGAAGTACTTGATCGCCGCTTCAGCCGACGCACGCGAGTCGCGATTGAGTGCGACCAGCGCGTACGAACTGAGGGTGAGCAGTTCCAGGCCCAGATAGACCATGACCAGGCTGCCGGCCGACACCAGCAGCATCATGCCGAGCGTTGCGAACAGCATCAGCAGATAGAACTCGCCGATGAGAAGTCCGCGGTCGCGCAAGTACGGGCGTCCGTAGAGAAGCACCAGACCGGTGGTCAGCAGCACGAACACCTTGAGCACGGTGGAAACACCATCGCTCAGGAACATGCCGTTGAACGCGGAAACGCCCTGTTCCTGGGGCGCGCCACAGCAGACGAGCACGCCGGTGACCAGCAGCGCGCCCAGCGACAGCCAGTGCGTGATGCCGCGCTGTGCGGACTTGAGGAAAAGGTCGACAAGCAGGATCGCGCAGGTTGCGCCGAGCAGGAAAAGCTCCGGGCGCAACGTGACGAGATCGGCGGGGTTGAATTGGATCATCGCGGACGACCTATGCCTTCGCCAGAGTCAAAGCCTGCACGAGCTGTTGGACGGCAGGTTCCATCAGATCGGTCAGTGGTTTCGGATACACGCCGAGCGCGAGCACGGCAATTGCGAATGCACCGAGCACGACCCACTCGCGCGCATCCAGGTCCTTCATCTTGGCGACCTTCTCGTTGCCGACATCGCCGAAGACCACGCGCTTGACCAGCCACAGCGTGTAGGCCGCACCGATGACCAGCGTGAAGGCGGCAACGAACGCGATCAGCGGGTTGTCCTGGAACGATGCCAGCACGACCATGAATTCGCCGACGAAGCCGCTGGTGCCCGGCAGGCCGCAGTTGGCCATCGCGAACAGGATCATGAAGGCGGAGAACCACGGCATCACGTTGGCAACGCCGCCGTAATCGGAAATGCGTCGTGAATGCACGCGGTCGTACATGACGCCGATGCACGAGAACATCGCGCCGGACACGAATCCGTGCGAGATCATCTGCACCATCGCGCCCTGCACCGCCAGGCTCGCCGCGGCCGGGTTACCGTGCGTGCGGACCAGCGCGAGGGCAATGAACAGGCCCAGCGTAACGAAGGCCATGTGCGCGATCGACGAGTAGGCGATCAGCTTCTTCATGTCTTCCTGCACGAGGGCGACATAGCCGATGTAGACGATCGCAATCAGCGACATCGCGATGACAACCCACGCGTATTCCTGGCTGGCGTCCGGCGTGATCGGCAGCGAGAAGCGGATGAAGCCGTAACCGCCCACCTTCAGCATGATCGCCGCCAGGATCACCGAGCCGCCGGTCGGCGCCTCGACGTGCGCGTCAGGCAGCCAGGTATGTACCGGCCACATCGGCACCTTGATGGCGAAGGCGATCAGGAAGGCGAAGAACAGCCACGCCTGCTCCTTGGTATCCAGCCCCGCCTGCGCGAAGGCGGCCATCGAGAACTCGCCGGTCTTCATGTGCAGGTAGATCAGGCCGATCAGCATGAAGATCGAGCCAAGGAAGGTGTAGATGAAGAACTTCAGCGTGGCGTAAACGCGCCGCGGGCCGCCCCAGATGCCGATCATGATGAACATCGGGATCAACATGCCTTCGAAGAAGACATAGAACAGCAACGCGTCGGTGGCCGCGAACACGCCGATCAGGAAGCCTTCCAGCGCCAGCAATGCCGCCATGTACTGCGACACGCGCTGCTGGATTGGCCCCCAGGAGCCGATGACCACCAGCGCGCTGGTGAACGTGGTCAACACGATCAGCGCAACCGAAATGCCGTCCGCACCGAGTGCGTAGTTCGAGTTCAGCGCGGGAATCCACGCCAGCTGCTCGACGAACTGCATGCCGCCGACGGCGACCTGATAGCCGGTCCAGAGCGGAATCGACGCCACGAAGGTCAGCAGCGCGATGCCGAGCGACAACCAGCGCGCGACGTTGGCCTGGCGACCGAAGGCGAGCACGGCGATCGCGCCGACGATCGGCAGCCAGATCAGGAGACTCAGAAGATGTGAAGCCATGTCTTGTGCAATCCCCAGTCAATCAAGGTGCCGCGTTCGCGACCCACCACACGCCGCCGAGCAGCGCGATCAGGCCGAGGATCATGGCGAACGCATAGTGGTAGAGGTAACCGGACTGGAGCCAGCGCACGGTCGCGGACACGCGGTCCACGAGTGCGGCGGAACCATTCACGACAGCGCCGTCGATGGCGCCGACATCGCCGGCCTTCCAGAACACGCGGCCCATGGCGATGCCGCCGCGCGAGAACACGGCCTGATACAGCTCGTCGATTCCGTACTTCTTGTTCAGGATCGTGTAGAGCGGACGCAGGGCGGTCTTGAACTTCTCGGTGACGCCGGGGTTGAACAGCCAGATCCAGGTGGCGACGGCAAAGCCGGCCAGCGCGATCCAGAACGGCGCCTGCGTGAAGCCGTGCAGCACCATGCCCCACGAACCGTGGAAGTTTTCGCCCAGATGCTTCAGCACGTCGTTCTGCGCGGCCACACGGATCGCGCTCTCGAACCAGCCGCCGAACACCATCGGGCCGACCGTGAACCAGCCGATCAGCACCGACGGAATCGCCAGCAGCACCAGCGGCAGCGTGATCACCCACGGCGACTCGTGCGGAGCGTGCACCAGATGACCCGGCTCGTGATGGCCGTGGTCACCGTGCGCGTGCTTGGCATCCACCACGAAGCGCTGCTTGCCGTGGAAGGTCTTGTACAGCAGACGGAAGCTGTACAGCGCGGTGACGAACACGCCGGCGAGCACGCAGAAATAGGCGTAGCCGGAACCGAAGCGCTGCGACTCGCCGACGGCCTCGATGATGGCGTCCTTGGAGAAGAATCCGGAGAACGCCGGCGCACCGGCCAGCGCAAGGGAGCCCAGCCACATCGTAACCCAGGTGATCGGCATGTACTTGCGCAGGCCGCCCATGTAGCGCATGTCCTGCTCGTGGTGCATCGCGACGATAACCGAGCCGGCGCCAAGGAACAGCAGCGCCTTGAAGAAGGCGTGCGTCATCAGGTGATAGACGCCGCCCGCGTAGGCAGAAACGCCGAGTGCCACCGTCATGTAGCCGAGCTGCGACAGCGTCGAATACGCGACGACGGCACTGTTCACCGGCCTGATCGGCATCGTGCAGAACGACATCAAGCGCGTCGTCGCGTACTCGACGCTGTCGCAGCTCGGCTACATGACGGTCGCG
>JASLGB010000007.1 GCA_030150315.1 Dokdonella sp.
TCGCGCCGACCGCGCTGCCGGCGAACAGCACATTGGCCATCGGAATGCCGCTGGCGAGGCTTTTCTTGGAACCGCAGAACAGGATCGCGATGCGGTCCGCGCGCGGATAGCCGAGTCGGCGCCCGAGCTGCCAGGTGGCCAGCAAGGCCACCGCAAGCAGGACGCAGCAGACCAGGGTGAGCCAGGCCAGCGCCTGCGGCGACACCTGCTTCCACAGGCCCGCCACGACCGCCGCGCTGAAGGCCGTGTACACCACCAGCAGGATCGAGCCGCGGTCGACCAGCCCGACCAGCGCCCCGTGCCGGTGCAGGAATCCGCCGATCCAGCGGCGCGCGATCTGGCCGGCGACGAAGGGCAGCAGCAATTGCAGCAGGATGCCGCGCACGGCGCTCATCGGCGCAGGGCCGGCACTGGCGCCGTCGGCATGCACGAGCACGCCAACCAGCAGCGGCGTGATGAAGATGCCGAGCAAGCTGGATGCCGATGCCGCGCACACGGCTGCCGGCACGTTGCCGTGCGCGATCGAGGTGAACGCGATCGACGACTGGACGGTGGACGGCAGGGTGCACAGGAACAGCAGGCCGAGCGCGAGCTGGCTGCCGATCAGCGGCGCCACCAGCGGCTGCGCCACGAGGCCGAACAGCGGAAACAGCACGAAGGTGCAGGCCAGCACCAGAAGGTGCAGGCGCCAGTTCAGGAGTCCGGCGATGACGGCTTCGCGCGAGAGCTTGGCGCCGTGCAGAAAGAACAGCAGCGCGATCGCGCCGTGGGTGACCCACTCGAATGCGTCCGCGACGCGGCCCTCGCAGGGCAGCAGGCTGGCCAGCACCACGGTGGCGATCAGGGCGAGGGAGTAACGGTCGAAAACGAGGCTCAGGATGTCTTTCACGGAAGGCGCTGGATCGGAAACCGGCTTGGCAGGAGGCGCTCGCACCGAGGCGCGAACCGCTGATTGGAACATGGGCCGGCCGCTCGCGCTTGCCGCAGCACCTCATCCCGGCGGCCGGATGGCGGCGGATGCCCGCCTCTGCGAGCGCATTTTTGCGGCGCTGCACGCGTGCCGCAGGCCGCCTCGTCGGGGTCGCGGAGGGCGGCGGGGACGAGGCACGACGGTTCGCGAAAACACGACGGATGGCGGCGAAGAAGGCAAAAGTGTCGACTTGATCAAGCGCAATGGCGACGCCACCTAAGCCCGCGTATAGTGGACTCTTTATCCCACCCGCAGTATCTCCGACATGCTCGATTCTCTGGTTTCCTTCGCCTCGCGCGGACTGACGCAAGGCTCCTGGGGCACATGGATCGCCTACGTGCTGGTTGTCACACAGCTGACGATCTTCACGGTCACCTTGTTCCTGCATCGCAGCCAGACGCATCGTGGCGTGGATTTCCATCCCGTCCTGGCGCACTTCTTCCGTTTCTGGTCGTGGCTGACCACCGGCATGGTCACGCGGGAATGGGTTGCGATCCATCGCAAGCACCACGCCAAGGTCGAGACCGAGGAAGATCCGCACAGCCCGCAGGTCCACGGCATCAAGAAGGTGTTTCTTGATGGTGTCGGCCTGTACCGCGAAGCCAGCTACAACACCGACGACATGCAGAAGTACGGTCGCGGCACGCCGGACGACTGGATCGAGCGCAACGTGTATTCGCCGCGCGCCTACTGGGGCCCGGTGCTGATGGCGGTCATCAACCTCGCGCTGTTCGGCGTCGTGGGCATGGCGATCTGGGCGATCCAGATGATGTGGATCCCGTTCTGGGCCGCCGGTTTCGTCAACGGCATCGGCCACTGGTGGGGCTATCGCAACTTCGAGTCCGCCGACACCTCGACCAACCTGTCGCCGTGGGGCCTGTGGATCGGCGGCGAAGAGCTGCACAACAACCATCACGCCTTCCCCAGCTCGGCGAAGTTCGCGCTGCGCAAGTGGGAGTTCGACATTGGCTGGGCCGCCATCCGCCTGTTCCAGATGCTGGGACTGGCCAAGGTGTTGCGCGTTGCGCCGACGCTGGACGTGCGTCCGAACATGAGCCTGCCGGACATGGACACGGTCAAAGCCGTGCTCGGCCAGCGCTTCCCGATCATGAGCGACTATTTCCGCGACGTGATCGCGCCGACCCTGCGCGAGGAAGCGGGCAAGGCCGGTGCCGGCCTCAAGCAGTTGCCGCGCCGCCTGCGCAAGGCGCTCGGCAACGGTGGCCGCTGGCTCGACCACGCCTCGCGCGAGCGCATGACGGCGTTCACCGAGAAGCACCCTCAGCTGCGTACCGTGTGCGAGTTCCGCGCGCGACTGGCCGCGCTGATGGAGCGCAACGGCCGCAACACCGATGCGATGCTCGAAGGCATCCGCGAATGGTGCCGCGAGGCGGAAGCCACCGGCATCCGCACGCTGTCTGATTTCGCGACCAAGCTGAAGGGCTACCGCGTGGTCGGCGACGCCGCCTGATTCCGGCACGCCTTCCGCGGCACGCCAAGACGCCAGCCGGACGCACCGGCTGGCGTTTTTGTTTGGTCGCGGCGAACGCGCGTGCGGCGAGAGAGACCGTTCTGAACGCCGCCCGGGCCAGCGCACGGGCGTGTTCAGAGGAAGCCCGCAAACCCCGCGCCGAACGCGGTGACGATGCGCGTGTAGATCGTCTTCTGCGGCAGGTCCACTTCCGGGAAATCGCCGACGTCGGCATAGCAGTCCAGGAAGCGCGGATCGGCGGGCGGAAGCGGCTCGCAGCCCGGCTTCAGCTCGTAGCTGGTGGCGTAGCGGAACGGCCACACGTCGAACAGCGGCAGCGCGGTGGAAACGGTGGCGATCACGTTGTTGAGCTTGCGCACGACCTTCGGCCCGCGCGGCGGCCGGCGCGCGATGGTCCATGCATTGCCCGGCGCGATGTTGCGCCCGATCGCGGCGCGCACCTGCATCGCGGCGTCGCGGTCGTGGATGATGAAACCCGATTCGGTGTTCAGGTCGTCCGACCGCGGATCGAAGTTGTGCGAGCCGATCAGCACGATGCGGTCGTCGATGACGATCGATTTGGCATGCAGCCCCAGCCGCACGCCGCCGCTTTTCACCGGCGGGCGCTCGTAGCGCCGGTATCGGCGCACGTCGTCGCCTCCGGCCAGCAGCGCGTAATTGCGCACGAAGTGTTCGGCATCGGCCGGAAACGGCTTGAATTCGTGGATCTGGAAGCCGTAACGCTTGAGGTAGCGCTTCTTGTACTTGTACGACAGCGCGTAGACATAGAACGCATCGGTTGCCGCGAGCGAGTTGGTCGACACCACCACCGACACGTTCGACTCGCGCTTGCGCAGCTCGCGGAACACCTCCCGCGCGCGCGGGCTGAGCACGAGATACGGGGTTTCCAGCACGATCTCGCGCTGCGCGTGGACGAGCAGGTCGCTGATGCGCGAGGTCAACGC
>JASLGB010000121.1 GCA_030150315.1 Dokdonella sp.
CGACCAAATTCAGCGACAAAGGAAACGGCTTGCGAGGAATTCCCGCAAGCCGTTTTTCGTTGTGCGCTGGCAACCCATGGCCTGATCCCGGCAGCCCCGATTCCTGGACGGGTTGCGGCGGGTGCGTGGCTCGCGTATCGACGCGACGGTCTCGATGGTCCGCGGGGCGTTGCAGAGTCAGAGGCCATGATTCCCGCGCCGTGCGATGTGTGCGCTCCGGCACGCCCTGATTCCCGATCGCCATTCGCGTGCCCATCTTCGGGGCGCGCTGCTCGCGTGGATGCGGTTGCGGGCCAGCGGCGGAGCCGCGCCGGCCGATCGCCGACGATGTCGCGGCCTGGGCATCGAATCGGCGTCGGAGCGCATGAATGCGGAAGCGCCTGCCGCGTGCGCCAGTCGGCGCGAGTCAGTCGGCGCGAGTCAGTCGGTGTGTCACTGCGCGCCAGCCTGTCGGCGGTGTCATGGATCCCTTGCCCGAAGGCACATGACGCGCTGAGGCCGGAAGGCGCATTCGCCGCCCGAAGGAGCGTCCGCCTTCAACGAAAGGGCGCGGGCATGCGAAGCTCCGGTTTCCGTTTCCCCAGGATTTTTCCCATGTCAGAGCGTCGCACGTTGTATCCCGAGATCGAGCCGTACGACAGCGGCTTCCTGCAGGTCTCGCCGCTGCATCAGCTGTACTACGAGCAGTGCGGCAACCCGGGTGGCAAGCCGGTCGTGTTCCTGCACGGCGGCCCCGGCGCCGGCTGCAACGCCAAGGCGAGGCGGTTCTTCGATCCCGCGCACTACCGGATCGTGCTGTTCGATCAGCGCGGCTGCGGCCGATCCACGCCGCATGCCGAACTGAAGGACAACACCACATGGCATCTGGTGCAGGACATAGAAACGCTGCGAACCCACCTCGGAATCGGGCGCTGGCAGGTTTTTGGCGGCTCGTGGGGCTCGACGCTGGCGCTGGCCTACGCGCAGGCGCACCCCGAGGCCGTGACCGAGCTGGTGCTGCGGGGAATCTTCATGCTGCGCCGCTGGGAGCTGGAGTGGTTCTACCAGAAGGGCTGCGATGCGATCTTCCCGGACGTCTGGGAGGAATACCTCAAGCCGATTCCGGTGGTCGAGCGCGCCGACCTGATGAGTGCCTATCAGCGCCGGTTGACCCACGACGACCTGCACGTTCGTCTGGACGCGGCGCGCGCCTGGTCCACATGGGAAGGCGCCACCAGCTTCCTGTATCAGGATCCGACGCACATCGCGGCAACCGGAGCCGATGAGTTCGCACTCGCCTTCGCGCGCATCGAGAACCACTATTTCGTCAACGGCGGCTTCTTCGAAATCGAGGACCAGCTGCTGCGCGATGTCTACCGGATCCGTTCGATCCCCGCCGTGATCGTGCAGGGCCGCTATGACGTGGTCTGCCCGATGCGAAGCGCGTGGGACTTGCACCGCGCCTGGCCCGAGGCGGACCTTCGCATCGTTGCCGATGCCGGGCACTCGGCGTTCGAACCCGGAATCACACACGAGCTGATCGAGGCGACCGACCGCTTCCGCTGATCCGGCTGGCGGACCAAGGAAAACGGGCCCAATCGGGCCCGTTTCAGGTTCTGCCTGCCGACACGGGGCGGGAAGCGCGCCCCGCCGCCTTTCCGAAAGTCGATGCCTCAGTGCGCCGGTGCTGCCGCGGCTTCATTGCGGAGGCAGTGGCTCATGAACGTCTTGCGCTCGTCGCCCTTCAGCTTCTTGCCGCTGGCTTCCGTGTTGCACACCTTCATTTTTTCCTGCTGCGTGGTGGCGCCAGCGGTCGCTGCGGTTTCACCCTTGAGGCAGTGGCTCATGAACGTCTTGCGCGTATCGCCGGCAAGCGCCTTGGTCTTGGCCTCTGCGTTGCAGTCCTTCATGCGCTGCTGCTGCGGCGTGAGGGTTTTCGTGGCGTCGGAAGCGTGCGCGCTGAACGAGCCGGCAGCCAGCACGGAAGCGAAGATCATCGGGACTATCGTCTTGGTGAGGCGCATGGGATTCTCCGGATTGGGATTCGCCACTCGGCACAACGCGGCGGTGCGGCGGAGTGTACGCCGGCCGCGCGGATCGGGACGTGACGGCGAATTGGCGATTTCCCATCGATTCATGCACGGCTGGCTGGTGCGCCTTTGCAGCGTTGGCCTGGAAGCCAGGCGTGCGGCAGCAGCAATGGGGAGGCTTGCTGCTGCCGCACGGGCACCGCGTCTCACTCCGCTTGCGAGACGCGATCTTCACGCACGCAGGTGCGTACGAACTCCTTGCGCTCTTCGCCCTTCAGGCCCTGCGACTTGGCCTCGTCGCCACAGGCCTTGCGCTTCAGCTGGGCGGCGCTCGGCGCCGGCTTTTCCGCGCCATTGGCGGCGACCGCCTTGTTCGGGCTTTTGAGGCAGGTGCTCATGAAGGCCTTGCGCTCGTCGCCCTTCAGTGATTGCGACTTGGCTTCGGCATTGCAGTTCTTCATGCGCAGCTGCTGCGCTGTCAGAGGCTTGCCGGACTTGCCGAGGGGTGCGGTGTCGGCGTCCTGCGCGAATGCAGCAGAGGCAGCAAGAGCGAAGGCGCTGGCCAGCGTGAGCGAAGCAATGGCACGGATGTTCATGGGTGGCACTCCTTCCTTTGAGATGACCGCAACGGGGCGTTGGCGGTGACGGAAGTGTGCGGATCGAGGCGATGACTGGGCAGAGGCGGCCACCGCCGTGTGTTGCGCGCGAACGCCGATGCGTCGCCTAGGAATGCCGCAGGGCGCCTGTAGGAAATTCCTGCAGGCGCCCGCAGGACCGCGGGCCGTATCAGGCGGCGGCGCGTTCGGTTTCCGACTTGCGCGGACCGTTGACCAGAGCCTGACGCACGCCTTCGACGATCAGGTCGACTTCGGCGCTGGTGGTGGCGAAGTGAGGGGTGAAGCGCAGCGAATTGGCACCGCCGTGAATCACGCCATAGCCGTGCTCGCGCATCCATTCTTCGGTGCTGCCCGCGCCGAAGCACTTGAACTCCGGCGACAGCTCGCACGAGAACAGCAGCCCGGTGCCCTGCACCTTGGTAATGTAGCCCGGCAGTTCCGACTTGAGGCGGCCGAGCTTCTCGACGAACTCGTGGCCACGCGCACGGATGTTTTCGCGCAGCTCGTTGGTCAGCGTGCCGAGCACGGCCACGCCGACGTCCAGGGCGCGCGGGTTGGCGGTCATCGTGTTGCCGTAGACGCCCTTGCGGTACAGGTCGGCGGCGTGCGCGGTGGCGGCGACCACGGACAGCGGGTACTGACCGGCATTGAGCGCCTTGGAATAGGTTTCAAGATCCGGCGCCTCGAGTCCTTCAAAGCCCGGATAGTCGACGATGGAGAGCACGCCGTGCGCACGCAGACCGGCCTGGATCGAGTCGACCAGAAGCAGGCTGCCATGCGCGCGCGTCAGTTCGCGGGCGGCGGCGTAGAACTCGGTCGTGACCGAGCGGCCCGGATCGCCTTCGCCCATCACCGGCTCGATGAATACCGCCTCGATGAACCAGCCGTTGCGGTCCGCGTCGGTGAACGCCTGCTGCAGCTGCTCCACGCTGTACGGCTCGACCGTCAGCAGGGGGTCTTCGCCGCGGTAGCTGGCGAGGTTCTGGAGATAGGTCTTGCGCGTGGAATCGGAGTACAGCGCCGGGCGCTCGGTGCGGCCGTGGAAGGCGCCCTTGACGGCGAGGCGCTTGACCACGCGGCCGGCAT
>JASLGB010000251.1 GCA_030150315.1 Dokdonella sp.
CGTGCTCGACCGCCCGGTGCAGCAGGTGCTCATCGAATCGCGCATCGTCATCGCCAACGACAGCTTTGCGCGCGAGCTCGGCGCCAAGTTCGGCGTCAGCGGTGGCTACCAGGACCACAACGGTAACGTGGTCAGCACGGCTGGCACGGTTGCGGGAACTGACGCAATGAGCAATGTCGTGCTCAACAACCGCTTCAACGGTCCGGGTCGCGGCTTGCCGAATACGGCGCCGGGACAGATCGGTAGCGGCATCGCCGTACCGAAGCTGGGCGATCGCCTCAACGTCAATCTGCCAGCGGCCAATCCCGCCGGGAGTTTTGGATTGGCCATCCTCGGCGCCGATTACCTGCTCGATCTCGAACTCTCCGCGGCGCAGACCGAAGGCCGCGGCGAAGTGATCTCCTCGCCCAAGGTCATCACCGCCAACCAGCGCGAAGCGGACATCAAGCAGGGCGTCGAAGTCGGTTACCTGCAATATTCGGGCGGCGCGGCCGCGGGTGGTGTCGCCGTGCCGACTGTCGCGTTCAAGGAAGCCGACTTGGAGTTGAAGGTCACGCCGACGATCACCGCCGACGATCGCGTCGTGCTCAATCTCAACGTCAAGAAAGACGCGGTGTCAGGCTACATCGACATTCCCGGCGGCGGCAGCGTGCCGCAGCTCGAGAAACGCGAAATCAGCACCGAGGTGCTCGTTGACAACGGCCAGACCGTCGTCCTCGGCGGCGTCTACGAGGTCAGCAAGTCCGACAAGACCAACAAGGTCCCGATGCTCGGCGACGTGCCGATCATCGGCAACCTGTTCAAGAACACGAGCCGTTCGGACAGTCGTGCGGAACTGCTCATTTTCGTGACGCCGCGCATCCTCAGCGACAATCTGAAATAAGCGCGCCGTAGAAAGCGAACCGTCAAATCGCGCATTGCGCCCCTGAACACGCAGCATTGGAGACACACGACATGAAATTTTTCGGCAAGGCCCTGGGGCTGACCCTCGCCGCCCTCGCATTGAGCAGCTGCGGCGGTGGCGGCGGTGATGGTGGCGCGTATTCGCCACCGCAAAGCGGCAGCATTTCGCTCAGCGCGACGACGACGACGTTGCCAGTCAATGTTTGGGGATATACGCCGATCCAATACGGCAATCCCACGCAGGCCGAAGTGACCATCACGTGGCGCAACGCCGACGGCTCGTTGGTCACGGGCCACGACCTTTCCGTCAGCATCTCACCCACCAATGTCGCCGCGCTGTCGTGCCTCGTCGACGGCGATGCATGCAAGGACGGCAACCAGCTCTTCGGCAGCATGACGCTCAAGGGCATCAACGGCCAAGCTTCGATTTTCGTCAACGCGACGGATACGACCGGAACGGCAACATTCACCGTTTCCGGCGTCGATCCGACGACCAGTCGCACGGTCAGCAATACGCTGTCGTTCAAGGTGACCAGTGGCGTGGGTCCGTTGCCGGCTTCGATCCAGATGAGTGCCACCCCGAATGTCGTTTACGTCCAGGGCTCGGGTGCCGCGGTGAATTCCGCGATCCGCATGCTCGTCGTCGATGGCGCCGGGCTGCCGGTACCCGATCCGGTCAGCGGCAATGCCAGCGTCGACAACGTGCAGATCTCGATCGTCGGCGCGGCCAATGGCGCGACGTTGTCGACCTCGTCCGTTTCCGGTCCCGCCAGCGGCACGACAGTGGCCACACATACCGTCCATGGTGTCGCCATGGCTTCTTTCGCACCGGGCACGGTTCCGGGGCAGGTGCAGATCAAGGCCACCGTC
The DNA here is from genome assembly GCA_030150315.1 of Dokdonella sp. GTDB lineage: Bacteria > Pseudomonadota > Gammaproteobacteria > Xanthomonadales > Rhodanobacteraceae > Dokdonella_A. The sequence continues at coordinate 1,774 of JASLGB010000251.1, forward strand.
GATCGTTCCGACAACAACGTCACGAACGGCATATCGGACCCGGTTTCCGCAACCACGACCGTCGCCGTTTCCGATGGTCAGCTGTACAGCATCGTGATCACCTCGCCGACGGAGAATTCGATTGCGGTCAACCCGGTGTCCGGGAACGTGTCGGCCACGACGGACGCCAATGGCAACGTGACCGATCCCAACGGAACCTACAGCCTCACCGTCAGCGCGATCGCGACCGACCACGATTCGCATCCGGTACCCCCTGGTACGCAGATCGAATTCGGCTTCATCGATTCGCCGCTTTCGGGGTTCCCCGCGCAAGGCGTAGGCTCGTTCCTCATTACGGGCAGCGATGGTGATCCCCAGCCGAATGGCACCCTGTTCACAGCACCGGCCGGCGCTTTCCTGACCGCCGGCGGTGGCGCGCGCTCCGGCGACACCCTGCTCGTCTACGGCGACAACGCCAATAGCGACCTGCAGTCGTCCCGCCAGATTCGCACGGTGAACGGCAACACCAGCCTCAACGTTACCTATCCCTTCAACCCGAATGACTCGAGCGGCACTTCCGTGAATCCGGGACCGATCATGCCGTACGTGATCGGCCGTCCGCAGGAGGGAACGATTGGTGCGACCGCGACGACCGACGCGAAGGGCGTAGCCACCACGACGCTCAACTATCCCGTCTCGCGCCTGGGCAAGAATGCGCTGATCTGGGCACGCGGCGTCGGCGCTGCGGTGAACGGCACGCCGCGCCTGATTACCGCGATTTCCGGCGGCGGCTTCCCGGGCGTTGCGCCGGGTCAGATCGTCGTCGACCAGACGCCGCTGCCGGGCAATACCTCGACCTCGGTAAGGGTGTGCCTGTACGACTCGCTTGGCGAACGGCTCCAAGGCGCGGCGATCGGTTTCAGTTTCGCCAACCTCGGCGTCGGCACGGGCAGCATCGACAACGTTTCGATGTCTGGTGTCTTCGCGCATCCGACCGGATCGGATGGCTGCACCATAGGTATCATGAAAACCAGCGGCAGCGCCGGAGGCAATTCCGGCGGTGGTGGCGACAACAGCCCCTCCGTGACCTTTACGGCCGGTTCCACCGTGCCGGCCAAGACCGTGCCGATCACGGCGACCGGTGCGCTGGTGCTGCAGGCATCGCCGTCGAGCCTTGGCGGTAGCGGCGGTTCCGTTACGCTGCGCCTCACCGATGCGAGCGGCAATCCGATTCCAGGCGCACAGATCGGTGCCTCCTGTACATCGGGCGCGAGCACGGGCCTGTTGCCGGTGACCGACGCCACTGGCCAGGTCTCGGTCAACATCACCGCCAACCTGACGGGTTACAAGCCAGCCAATACGAGTGCCACCTGTACCTTCACGGGCGGCGGCGCGACGATCGCCGTGAACCTGCAGGGCGTGGATCTGTGCACGACCGATCCGAACAACACGGCATGCGGATCGACC
>JASLGB010000274.1 GCA_030150315.1 Dokdonella sp.
TTCGCCACCTTCCCTGACCACACCGCGGGCTAGCACCGCGACCTGCCTCGCGCCGAATACGGAGACGGGCCCCACCAGAAGATGAAGGCATGCCTGCACAAGAGCTCGCCGCTGACCAATGCCAAGGCGATCACCAAGCCGCTGTTCGTCGCGCAGGGGGCGAACGATCCGCGCGTGCCGGCGAGCGAGGCCGCGCAGATCGTGCGCACGGTTCGCGGCAATGGCGGCGAAGTCTGGTTCCTCGAATACAAGGACGAAGGCCACGGCTTCCGCAAGAAGCCGAACATGGACTACTTCCGTGCCGCGACGATGATGTTCTGGAAGAAGAACCTGATCGCGCAGTGACGCTTGCGGCTGCCCGCCGGAAGCATCCGGCGGGCAGCCGGATCGACCGCGCCGCCCGGATCCGGTGGCGCGGCTCGCTGCGGATGCGTGCTGGCCCGCGTGGCGCGCGAGCGGCGCCGCGTGCGGATCAGAGCACGGCGACGCGCAGCATCGGCATCGATGCCGCAGCCGGCGCACCGCCGACAGGCAGGTAGTGGTCGACCAGCAGGAACGCGAACAACGCCATCAGGTAGATGATGGAGTAGTTGAACACGCGCATCGCGAAGAAGTCGTCCGGCGGATTCATCAGTCGGATCGCGTAGTAGAGGAAGCCGCCACCCAGCACCAGCGCGCCGCCGAGGTAGAACAGGCCGCTCATGCCGGTCAGGTACGGCAGCACCGTGATCACCAGCAGCAGGATTGTGTAATACAGCACGTGCCAGCGCGTGTAGGTGACGCCGTGCGTAACCGGCAGCATCGGCACCTGCGCACGCGAATAGTCCTCGCGCCGGAAGATCGCCAGCGCCCAGAAATGCGGCGGCGTCCAGATGAAGATGATCAGGAACAGCAGCAGCGCGTACGGATGCACGTGGCCGGTCACGGCAGCCCAGCCGAGCACGGGGGGTGCCGCACCGGCGGCGCCGCCGATGACGATGTTCTGCGGCGTCGCGCGCTTCAGATACGCGGTGTAGACGACGGCGTAGCCGATCAGCGAGGCGAAGGTCAGTGCCGCCGTCAGCGGATTCACCAGCGCGATCAGGATCGCCATCGACAACGCGCCGAGGATCAGCGCGAAGGCGAGCACCTGCGCCGGCGTCAGCGTGCCGGTCGCCAGTGGCCGCTGCGCCGTGCGCGCCATGACCTTGTCGATGCGCTGGTCGATCAGGTGGTTGAGCGCGGCAGCGGAAGCGGCTGCCAGCCAGATGCCGAGGCTGCCGGCGATCGTCTGCCGCAACGGCGGCAGTCCGGGCACGGCCAGGAACATTCCGATGACGGCGGTGAACACGATCAGCGCGACGACACGCGGCTTGGTCAGTTCGAAATACTGGCTGGCAAGGGAGCGCGACTTCACGGGAACCTCAGGCGGAGCGGACGGCAGCCGGAGCTGCGGTTTCGAGCGGCGCCTGCGTGCGCACGAACAGCGCGATCACCGCCAGGAGCAGCAGCGCGGCGACGCCATTGTGCGCCGTGGCGATGGACAGCGGCAGCATCATCTTGACGTTGGCGATGCCGAGCGCGACCTGCGTGCACAGCAACACCGCGACGAGCGCACCGAGTCCGCGCAGGCCGCGCTTCCATGCCGCCACCGCGGTGGCCATGACATGACCGAAGACGAGCACGGCGCCGATGCGATGCGCGATCTGGATGGCGGCCCGAGCATTCGCGTCGAGCACGCCGCCTTCGTAGTTGACGCCGATGCCGCGCCAGAGCACGAAGCCCTCGCGGAAATCGGTCGAGGGCCACCAGCTGCCGGCACAGGTCGGGAAATCGACGCCGCAGGCGAGCGCGGCGTAGTTGGCGCTGGTCCAGCCGCCGAGCGCGATCTGCAGCGCCAGCAGCACGATCGCGATCACAACCATCGGTTTCAGCCGCTGCTGCGCAGGCGTCGGCGCCTGCACGTTGCCCAGGCGCAAGGCGACGTAGCCGAGCAGGGACAGCGTCAGCAGGCCGCCGAGCAAATGCCCCATCACCACGATCGGCTTCAGCAGCCAGGTGACCGTCCACATGCCGAGCATGGCCTGGAAGATGATGACGGCGAAGGTCACGACCGCGATGCGCCATGGCGCGCTGCGATCGAGCTTCAACGCGGCCGCCAGTGGCAGGGCCAGCGCGATCGCCGACAACAGCACCGATGACAGGTACATCTGCTTCATGTACAGCACGACGCCGACCCCGGCGGCAGCAGCCGCAGCCAGCAGCATGCCGACCAGCGGCTTGCGCCGGCCGACCGCGAGCAGGGCCAGCGACAGCACCATCACGCCGAGCAGACCGGCGATCATGCGATGAACCTGTTCGCGCCACGCCTTGTGGTCTTCGAACGGGCGATGCGGGAACGCATCGTTGGCGCGCGCGATGTCGGTTTCGTGTCCAGGCCAGGTCGCCTTGCCGTAGCAGGTCGGCCAGTCCGGGCAGGAAAGCCCGGCATTGGACAGGCGCACGAAGGCGCCGAACACGATCACGCACAGTGCGAAAGCGGTCGCGAACGCGGCCAGGCGCGCGGGCGTCAGGAAGGGGCGGACGGAACTCATTTGACCAACCTTTCAAGATCCTTGCGCAACAGCGCGGCTTTGAAGTCGACCGGGTAGCGCAGCGCGAGAAAGCCGTGCGGATCGGCGAACGCGACCGTCACGTCGCCGGCCCCGGTCGGGCGCAACGCGGCCAGGCGCTTGTCCACGTCGCGGGCAAGTTCGATCGGCTTGAGCGGCGCCAGGCGTTCCGCGTCGAGCGTGTCGTCCAGCACCACGATGCGCACGCGATAGGAATTCTGGTTCAGCGACACGCGCACCCGGCGCAGCTCGTCGATGCGCGCCATGCACGGCTGGTTGCATCCCGGCCCCGGCAGGACGAACACGGTCCATGACCAGTCCGCATCGCGCCACTGCAGCGGCGCACCGCTGCTGTCGAGCACGAACTTGGCGTCGGCGAGGCTTTCCGGCGGCTCGACCAGGGTGCCGTAATTGCGCGTATGCGCCGGGCGCCAATCGATCGCGTGCAGCACCCATGCGGCAATGAAGGGGCCGAGGAAGAGCGAGAACAGCAGCACCAGGCCGATGCGTTTGCGCGTGATCGGTTTCATGGACGGACCTTGCGGAAATGGAGGATCGCGAAGGTCGCGATGACGACGGCAGCGAACGTGAACCACGTGAAAGCGTAGCCGTAGTGGCGCTCGGCCGGAAACACCTGCGGGCGCCATTCGCGCATGAACGCGGTTCCCTCCGACGAATCGGGCAACTGCAGCAGCACGCGCGGATCGAGCGCGAGACCGAGGTCGCTCTCGACTTCGGCGAGATCGAGATAGATCACGCGCTTGGGAAACGTCTGCTGCGCCAGCGTATTGCCGCCAAGACGCAGTCCGATGCCCGGCGGCGGCGCATACAGCGCCGATACCGCCACGTCACCGGATGGCAGGTCGGGAAGCGACGGGTAGCGCGAGCTGTCGTTGTTGTAGGGCAGGAAACCGCGATTCAGCAGAAGCGGCGGCTCGCC